>JAFQAM010000297.1 GCA_017416885.1 Clostridia bacterium
AAAAAAAGAGCAGAAAAATCTGCTCTTTTTGTGGTATTTATTTAAGCTACTGTGCTTGCTTGCTCGAATGTAACTGTGCTTGCAGTTGCACCTGAAGCGCCATAGTTGAGGTAAGATACAGCGCCGTTTACGATGATGTAGCCTGCCATATAGAATTCAACCTTCTTTACATCTGTTTCTGCTACTTCATCGCCATCAAGGTCAACCATATCATCCCAATTGCCGCGGAGAATGAAGTCTGCGCCTGTGTATCTAACTACATCCTCATTTGCTTCATCATCGGTTATCCATGTTACAACGCTTGCTTTAACTGCTTTATCGCTTGTGTAAGCATCGTTTCCTGCAAAAGCCTTTACCGCAACTACAAAGCCAAGCTCTACATCATTGCCTGTTATCTTAACAAATTCATCAAGAGCCTCGTAATTGATTACATAGCCGAATGTGATAGCATCGCATTTTTCACTTACTGAGAAGCCCTTAAATTCTGTAATAATTGGAGCAACCTCGCTTTCGTTGCGCTCCTCACATCTTGCGCACTTGATATTTGAAATACCGTTTGCAAGATAGTTAGTATATTCTATGCTTAACCTTGTTGCACCTTTTTCAACACTAAACTCGTGACCGAGAGCTGAATTTGGAACCTCGTTTGTACTCATTGTTGCGCCGCAGAAGCAGTAGTCGGTGGTCATAACAGGCGATGTACAGGTTGCCTTGGTTGAAAGTTGTTTTTCCACTAAGTGGGACGCGTTGTCACCATAGCAAAAATACGCATTTCGGTCAGATTTCAAAGCAAGATTATTCAGGTCGCTTGCTGATTTGTCGTTAGGGTTAGCGAAAATAAAGTTTTTGGTTCCCCAATAGTATTTTTCATATGCAACAACATCTGTCATATCGCCAAGAAAAACAACTGTGTTCGCGGGGCAGTTTTGAAATGCAACCCTGCTTGTAATGGCAGTGAGCTTTGCTCCGAATACTAAAACATCGTTAATGCTGTTTGATCCTCTGAAAACGCCAATGCTATCAGTACCAAGCGCGGTCAAATTACTTGGAAAATAGTATACCGATGGCTTTGCAGGTATTTGCTCTTCACTTGCTGCCACAAACGGTTCGTTTACAAGGTATAGCTTTCCACAGTAGTCAAAGCAAGAGCTTTTGCCGGATGCACCGGTGATAGATGTCAGATTTTTGGAAAGATATACAGCCGTCAAGCTTTTACAATTTCCAAACTCGTTTCCGGAAGGTAATGTTGTAATACAGTCAGGCATAGAAAACGCCTTAAGTCCCGAACCGCTGAACATTGTGCCCGGAAGTGTTGTAAGAGCTGAAGCCTCACTGTGCTCCATAATACAATACTCAAGTCCCGATGCGTTTTGGAAGCATGTTCCGCTAAAGGTGACTAATGTGTCAGGTATTGAAATTGTTCTAATGGTTTGTAAGCTATTGCACGCATACTGGCCCATAGAGGTAACACCTTGAGGTATATCAAGGGAATCGATATCGTCAAAGCCGTATTCCTTTGGTGCAACCTTGGAATTAATATAAGTAAAATCAAGGACATTTTTAAGTCCGTCAGGAGACGACCATTGTCCTTTACCTATTGCTTTGGTGTCCTTAAACACATATACAGACGGACAGCTAAAGCCGTCATCGAAAACAACAATGTCATCTGCCCTGTATTCAATATTTTCAAGAGCTGTTACATCGAAGTCATCATAAATTGTTACTGCAGATGCTCCTACTGCAAAAAGGCAGAAAAGCACGGTGACAATAGCAAATGTTAGCAAAAATTTCTTTTTCATTGTTTTTCTCCTTTGTTGAGATTATTATATAGTAATGATACCTATACATAGTAAGATTACCACACAAGCGTGGAAAAGTCAACAATTTATGCAAAAAAAGCAAAATAAATAAAGCATTTTTGTTAATATTGCGCAAAAAATAAACCAACACTGTAAATATGCGATATACTAAAAAACATCGCCGTGTTTAATTCATTTTTCATTATTCAATACCCATTATTTTCGGGATGTCGAGGACGCCATCCCCTACATTTCGATATATTTGCTACGCAAATTCGATATAGCCTACGGCTTCGATATATTTCGCAAGCGAAATTCGATATATTTTGCTTTGCAAAA
>JAFQAM010000033.1 GCA_017416885.1 Clostridia bacterium
AATGTATATCGGCGGTAGTGCCGGTGCGCATATTGCTTCTCGCTCTATTCAACATGTAGCCAAGTATGATGTTGACACATATGGCTTAACGGATTTTTCCGGATTATGTTTATTTGACGGCATTTTAATATGTCATTATTCTGATTTGAGAGAAAAAGACTATAGGACTTTAATCGAGGCGGGAGAACAAAAAATTATTAAACTTCGAGATCAAGATTTTATGGTTTTTGAAATATAAGATAACCCCGACAGGTCTCTGAAATCTGTCGGGGTTATCTATTTGTTTCTGTAGATCAAATTCAACTCTTATGAGCAAACTTCCTTATGAGAACCAGCCAATACAGGTTGTTTTTATGTTTACAAATTAATATGATTGTGATATAATTGTATTATATTTAATTGGGAGTTGTTTATGAAAAAAATTCTATTGCATATAGTTAGTTTTGTTGGTATATATATTTTTGCATTGCTTTTTGCTCCATTGTACAACGGAGATTTAGATTCATATAAAAATAAATACTATTATCTTGAAATTCTTATTGTCTTTTCGGTAGTATATGCTATATGTCTTTATTTTACAGAGCTAAATCCCCGTAAAACGGTAATGATTATCCCATATTTATCAATTAAAAAATCTATTCTTCTTGGATTTGTATTCTCCTTTTTAATAATCGCTTGGTTTGCTATAATTATAGCGGCTGCTATTATGGATAACGGTTTTCTAAAGATTTTAATATTTATTCTTTGGCTACTATATTTTCCTATATTGTTTTATTTTCTTTTGTATCGCGGTGTGGTTGTTTATAAAAATAAAATACGAATTTTTAAGATTAAAATCACCACATATAATACAAGCATTATTGATGATATAAGCTATGAGGAGCTTGATGATAGCATCAAGGTTAATATTATCATTGAAGGGGAAAGCAACTATTTTACAATTAGTAAAAAGGATAAAATAAGATATATTGCAAGGCTGTCCAAATTAATAAAATAAGCTCACTTTCGCAGTGAGCTTATTTTATTAAATCCTTTATTATTTCAGATGCGATTATCAGTCCTGCAACGGATGGAGTGAAGGCGCAGGATGCGGGGATATATCTTCCGTTTTCTTTATTTGGATTAGTATGGGATATGGGTGTTTCCTCGGAATAGACTACCTTTAATTTTTTGACACCTCGTTTTTTTAATTCGGCGCGCATTACTCTTGCAAGGGGGCAAACTGAGGTTTTATAGATATCTGCCACCTTAAAATCACAAGGATTTAGCTTATTTCCTGTGCCCATTGATGAAATAATCGGTGTACCGCACTTATCTGCTTGTAAAACAAGCTCGATTTTGCCCGATACTGTGTCTATGGCATCAACCACATAATCATATTTTGAAAAATCAAATTGGCTTGAGGTTTCAGGGGTATAGAAGGTATTAAAGATATTTACCTCAATTTGCGGATTGATATCTAACATTCTTTCCTTCATTACCTCGGTTTTATATCTGCCGACTGTTGAATGCAGCGCGATAATTTGACGGTTTATGTTGCTTTCGGACACGGTATCGTTATCAACTAAATCTATTTTGCATATACCTGTACGGGCTAACGCTTCACAAACATAGCCGCCCACACCGCCTATACCGAATACTATTACCTTTTTATTTTTAAGCTTTTCGAGGCTTTCCTTGCCTAAAAGCATTTCTGTACGCGAAAATATGTTCATTTTGTTCTCCTGCGCTTAAATTACACATCATCCGTCACACAAGTGTGACACCTTTCCCATTAGAGGGGAAAGGCTTCTTTGATAATATAGTAACATATTTTTGCAAAAAAATCAAATATTATTGCAATTTTGTTTTGAATATGGTAAAATTTTGACAGTATAATTTTTGGGGGGATTATTATGAAGCTATTAAGTGAATCAATAAGAAATTTAAAAGCAATTCTATGGCATATCGAAAGATGCGTTGAAATTGAGAGATTTCCGATAGAGGGAATTACATATAAGGAATGCGGATATAAGAGCGGCTCTGTATTGCCTGATGCAAGCGATTTTAAAGAGTTTACACCTGACATGAGATGGGGACTTGAAAGAGATGAGCATGTGTGGTTCCATTTTACTGTAAATGTTCCTGAAAAATATAAGGGACAGGAAATCAAGGTTGTATTAAGAACTCAAATAAGCGATTGGGATGCTGTTAATCCTCAATTTATCGCTTATGTTGACGGAAAAATCAAGCAAGGTCTTGATACAAATCACACTTATATTATGCTTGACGGAAGCAAGGAGTCATATGATGTTATGCTTTACGGCTATTCGGGAATGAATGCTGACAGACATCCACTCAGACTTATTGCGGATGTGGTTATCGAAAACAAGGATGTTAAGGATTTATATTACAATATCAAGGTGCCATTTGATGCTATTGAGTTTTTACCTGAAAACACATATGAGTATCAAAGTCTTATAGATATTCTTGAAAAGGGCGCGCAAATTGTTAATATGCTAAAAATTCCGTCAGAGGAATTTAATTTATCGGTTAAGAAGGCTAATGAGTATTTACAGAAGGAGTTTTACGGCAAGTTCTGTAAGGATCAGGATATAAAGACTCTTTGTATCGGTCATACTCATATCGATATTGCCTGGCTTTGGACTGTTCAGCAAACAAGAGAAAAGGCACAGCGCTCATTTGCTACTGTTATTGAATTAATGAAGAGATATCCCGAATACAAGTTTATGTCCTCACAGGCTATTTTATATAAGATGGTTAAAGAGGAATGTCCTGAGCTATATGAGGAAATCAAGGCTATGATTAAAGCAGGCCGTTGGGAGGTTGAGGGCGCTATGTGGGTTGAGGCTGACTGCAACCTATCAAGCGGTGAAAGTCTTGTAAGACAGGTGCAATACGGTAAGAACTTCTTCCGCGAGGAGTTTGGCATTGAGTCTAAGGTTCTTTGGTTGCCTGATGTATTCGGCTATGCGGCTGCTCTGCCTCAGATTTTGAGAAAGAGTGAGGTTGATTGGCTTGTAACCTCAAAGATTGGTTGGAATGATATTAACACTATGCCATACGATACATTTAAGTGGTACGGTATTGACGGCACAGGTATTAATACACAGTTTATTACCGCACAACAGGAAAAGAAGGGCCGTGTGCCTGAAAGAGAATGTATGTACATTCCTGATGCTACTGTTGCATTTGTAGATGGCGCTTGGAACAGATATCAGCAAAAATCACTTTCAAAGGAGGCGCTTTTAACATACGGTTGGGGTGACGGCGGCGGCGGACCTACTGACCATATGCTTGAAATGCTAAGACGCTCATCCCACGGTATTCCGAGTCTCGCTCAATCTTATATGGGCACTGCTACTGAGTTTTTAAAGCATAAGGAACAGGATATTAAGAAAAATCCTCATTTACTTCCTTCCTGGAACGGTGAGCTTTATCTTGAATTCCACAGAGGTACATATACTTCTGTTGCAAAGAACAAGAAAAACAACAGAAATTGCGAATTTTTAATGCTTGACACCGAGGCGCTTTGTGTAATGCTTGATAAAATCAGAGGCGAAAAATTTCCTAAAAAAGAGTTACACGAGGCTTGGGAGACACTTTTAACTAACCAATTCCACGATATTATTCCCGGTTCATCTATAAAAGAGGTATATGAGCAAAGCGACAAGGAATATAAGGAGCTTCGTGAGTTTACTGCAAAATACAGATTCAATGCATTTAATTATGTGGCTGAAAATGTTAACAAAAGCGGTTATGTTGTATTTAATCCACACTCATTTGTAAATTCATCTACTGTAAAAATTGACGGCAAGAGCTACTTTGTAAAGGATGTTCCTGCAAAGGGATATAAGGTTGTTGATGCGCTTGACTGTAAGAATAGCATTACCGTTAAGGGCCGCACAGTATTTACAAAATTCTTCAAAGTTAAATTTGATAAGGATTACAATATTGTATCTATTTACGATAAGAAAAATCACCGTGAGGTATTAAAGCCGGGACAAAAGGCTAACCGCTTCTTTGCCCTTGAGGATTATCCGTTTAACTATGATGCTTGGGAGCTACAACGCTCTGCAAGTGATAAGGAATATGATGTATCAAGCGCGTATGATGTTTACACCGTTGAGGATGGCGCAAGAACAGGTATTCACTTTAAGAAGCGTCATATGGACAGTGAGATTGAGCAAACAGTCTGGTTCTATGAAAACATGCCAAAAATTGATTTTGCAACAAATGTTAATTGGCAGAATAAGCGTCAAATATTGAAGGTATCCTTCCCTGTTGATATTAATACCGATATGGCGACATATGAAATTCAGTTTGGTACAACTAAGCGTCCTACACATTATAATACATCCTGGGATCACGCAAGATATGAGGTTTGCGGACAGAAGTATGCTGACTTATCCGAGGGAGATTACGGTGTATCGTTACTTAACGATTGCAAGTACGGACACGATATTCACAACGGAGATATGCGTTTAACTCTTATTAAATGCGCTTGGAATCCAGGCAATACGGGCGACTTTAATGATATCGGCATGCACGAGTTTACATATTCGATTTATCCGCATAAGGGCGATGTTGCTTCCTGCGATGTTGTTAAGTATGCTTATGACCTTAACTTACCTATGACTGTTATTAAGAGTGAAGGCAAGGGTGATTTACCGTCAGAGTATTCTCTTGTTAGCGTTAACACTGATAATCTTGTTATTGAGACTGTAAAAGAGGCTGAATACGGTGATGAAACAGTTATTCGTATGTATGAGACTAAGAATACAAGAGGCAAGGCTACTATTAAGCTTGGCTTTGATGTAAGCGAGGCTTATACCGCTAACCTTTCCGAAAAGAAGGAAAAGAAGCTTACTGTTAAGAATAACAGTGTTACAGTTGATTATAAGCCATTTGAAATTA
>JAFQAM010000298.1 GCA_017416885.1 Clostridia bacterium
ATTTATTAATCGCACGCGATTAATAAATGTGCACCACGGTTTAATAGCTAAATTCGCTTTGTAGGGTACGGGTTTTCCGTACCGCTGTAACGGGAGGGACGACCCCTCCCCTACGCGACAAGGTCGCACCTTTTTCATTATTCACTATTCACTATTCATTATTCACTATCTATCATTTTCGGGAGGGACGACCCCTCCCCTACAATGTCAAATTTAATTTCGCTAAAAATAAATTAGCCGTCAGCAGTCAGCGAAGTAACATTAAACGATTAGCTTCGAACAGCAAGGCGGTTAAAAATAGAAAAAATAAAAGTTAATAGTCAATAGCCTTCAATAGCCTAAGACTTAGCTATTAGATGTGAAATAAATGCATCATCTAATCTTGCTAACTGCTGGCGGCTGGCTGCTGACCACTTAAAAAATCACTGAAAGGAATTTTTACCATGAACTACAAGTACGGACACTTCAACCAAACAGGCGACGAGTTTATCATCACAGCCCCAAACACACCAAGACCATTTGACAACTTTTTATTCAACGATTCCTGCTATGCAAATGTACATCAGACAGGTATCGGCTGCTTTGACTACCAAATCAACGGCACAGAGGGCATTCAGCTCTACACAGGCGTAGGCAGAATTTGTGACTACGATGTATTCGGTAAGGACCACCTCTACAACCGCCTTATCTTTATCAGAGATAACGAGACAGGCGAGTTCTGGACACTTAACTGGGAGCCTGTATGCCATCCGTATCAGTCCTACAAGTGTGTTCAAGGCTTAGGCTATACATATATTGAAAACAAAACCTGCGATACGCTTTCATCACTCCGTCTTTTCGTTCCAACGGGAACTGATGCGGTAGAGCTTTGGAAATTAGGCATTAAGAACGAGGGTGACAAGAAGCGTTCATACTCAATCTTTACATATAGCCAAATCCAATTTAAGTTCAAGTGGGGCTTTGATAGCTACGGTGATACAATGTACCGCTCTACACGCTTCGACAAGGAAAGAAATACATTCTATATGTCAAAGCATCCATTTATCGTGCCACATAACTACTTAACCGCATTTATGACCGCCGACTATGAAATTTCAGCCTCTGAGGGCTGTCAGAATGTATTCGTAGGCGAATACGGCACAATAGCATCACCTGAGGTTGTTCGTACAGGTATCAGCAAAAACTCAATCGGAAGCGCAAACGCTACAATCTGCTCACTCCGCTTTGATGTAGAGCTTGAAGCAGGCAAGGAGCAATACATTAACTTAATGCTCGGCGCTAAGGAATGTGAAAACGACAGCATTGAGTTAGCAGACAAGTATCTGACTAACCAAGACAAGTATTTCGAGCAAACAAAGAAATACTATAAGGACCTATACTCAAAGAACCAAATCAAGACAGAGGATGAGCATCTTGACCGCCTTATCAACTATTGGGGCAAGCACGCAACTCACTTCGGCGCTACCTGGTGCCGTTGGGGATATAACGGCTACCGTGATATCGTACAACACGGCTTTGGCGTAGTTTCATTCAAGAACGAAAGAACAAAGCAGATTTTAAGAGAAGCGGTTTCTAACCAATACGCAAGCGGTATGGCTGTCCGCGGCTGGAATCCTGTTGATACAAAGGCTTATTCCGACTCTGCATTATGGCTTGAATTTACATTAACCGCATACCTTCGCGAAACAGGCGATGTTGATTTCTTAAAGGAGGTAGTTCCATTCAGAGACGAGGGCGAAGCAACTGTTCTTGGACATATGGACAGAGCTCTTGACTTCCTTGAGAGCAATAAGGGCGCGCACAACCTGCTTCTTATTAAGTTCGGCGACTGGAATGACTCACTTACAGGCGTTGGTAAAGAGGGTAAGGGCGAGAGCGTATGGCTTTCAATCGCATATGCGCAAGCGCTTCTTGAAATGGCAGAGCTTGCTAATTACCTTGGCGACACAGAAAAGGAAAAGAACTACCTTGCAAGACGCGAAAGCATTAAGAATGCGATTAACGATAATGCTTGGGACGGCGGTTGGTATTTAAGATGCTATACCGATAACGGCTCACCTCTTGGCTCAAAGGAAAACAAATATGCAAAAATGTTTATGGAATCACAGTGCTGGTCACTTATTTCAGGGGTTGCAAGCGAGGAAAGAGCAAATACAGTAATCAAGTCAATGGATGAGCATATGGCAACACCTGTTGGATATATGCTGTTAACTCCTTCATTTAAGGAATTTGACTCAACAATCGGCCGTATTTCAGCTATGGAGCCGGGTATTTGCGAAAACGGTACAATCTATTCACACACAAACATCTGGATGATTTTAGGCCTCTTAAAGTACGGTAAGGCTGACCTTGCATATGAGCTCTTTAAGAAAATCGCTCCCGGCTATATCATCGGCGATAACGCGGAAATTAAGAACAAGTGTCTCCCATATATGTTCTCAAACTGCTACTTTGGCCCTGAGCACAAAAACAGCGCATTCCAAATGGAATATAGCTGGATTACAGGCTCTGTTGCTTGGTACACCAACACAATGGAAAACTATCTTGTAGGCGCAAGACCAACATATAAGGGACTCCTTATCGAGCCTCACCTACCGTTTGATAAGGCTTCAATGAAGAGAGTATTCCGTGGCGCAGAATATAATATCACAGTATCCAACCCACAAAAGAAAGCCAAGGACTACACCGTCTCCCTCACCGTTGACGGCAATCCAATCGACGGCAATATCGTTCCTGACTTCCGCTCAGGCTCACATACCGTTGAGGCAATAATTAAATAATAACTCAAAGCAACCGATTTCGGTTGCTTTTGTTATTTGGTTAGCCACCAGCCGCCAGCCGTCAGCCGTCAGCCGTCAGCCGTTAGCCGCCAGCCGCCAGCCACCAGCCGTTAGCTCACATTTTCGCAAAGCGAAAATATATCGAAAGACCGTAGGTCTTATATCGAATTTCACGCAGTGAAATATATCGAATTTGCGAAGCAAATATATCGAAATGTAGGGGATGGCGCCCTCGACATCCCGAAAATGACAGATAGTGAATAATGAATAATTGCGACTTCGTCGCGGTAGGGGATGGCGCCCTCGACATCCCGAGAATGACAGATAATGAATAAGTGCGACTTCGTCGCGGTGGGGGCTTGCTACTCCCGCGGTAAATCAAATTTGCGTAGCCAATTTATTTTCAAATATTCAATTTTCAAAGACCGAAAGTCGACTTGCTCGGCTTTTTTGTTTCCCCATATATCCCCAAATAAATAGTATCATAAAAAAACCGGAGTCAAGCGGTAAAGTTTTCGATAAATCAAAAATAGCCGTAAGCAGTTAGCAGTTAGCCGTCAGCGGTTTGCTTGCAGGGGATGGCACCACGACATTCCATATAATCCTACAAGGTAGGACTTCATCCGACTTGTCGGACTTCATCGCATAGCGATTTCATCCGTAAGGATTTAATTTTCATAAGATGCTCTCGTCTCGCTACCATTCGTCGTCATCACCCATATCAGCATAGGACCGCCTTAATGCTGCCTCAAAAAACTCGTCTGCATCAAAGGTGTCATATGATGAAACGCACGGCTTTATGTACTTATCCTTGTCCTATGCCACAGTAGGCTCGAACCAACAAGCATTGGAAACCAAATCAGTGGCTATTTTAACAGTTTAATCATTGCCTTACGGCAGTAAGCCTGCTTCTTAAACTATCAAACTATCTCACCGATTTGGCTTCGAATGTGCTTCGCAGTTTTAGACG
>JAFQAM010000299.1 GCA_017416885.1 Clostridia bacterium
AGTGGCTATTTTAACAGTTTAATCATTGCCTTACGGCAGTAAGCCTGCTTCTTAAACTATCAAACTATCTCACCGATTTGGCTTCGAATGTGCTTCGCAGTTTTAGACGAGAAAATATTTCGTATAGCAAAGAAACGAATGTAGGTAATATTGACATATTGCCAAGTGAGTTTCTGAAGATAGGCGGGATATTTACCGTCTAAAACCCTATTGGTTCGAGCCCACTGTGGCATAGTCCTCTGCAAGCTTAATATCATCAATGTAGAACGGCTTATCTACATATTTCAGGTTGCCCTTTAAGCTACCAAAGAAATAGAAGCCGCAGATAAGTGAGGATTCATCTAATGTATAAACATCGTTAAGCATATTATCAATCGCAAATGCGAAATATCCCTTTTTGTTGTTTACGCCCTGTGAGCCTGCTTCATCAACGCCGAAAAGTCCGTTTTCGCTATACGGAATTTCCTGCCACTCGCTTTCGCCGTCAGGTAGGTAGTAGAATACTGCGCCGTCGGGAGCAAATTTTGATGTGTACGGAGCAATAATGCCTCTTTCTGTAATTAAGCCGAAGCATCCCTTTGAAAGCTCGGTTTCGGTAAAGTCTGCGTATAAAATCAGATACTTATTTCCGCCAAGCTTGCCCTTGTTTGTCATATCAAAGAAAATATCAAAATTATCACTGTTTCCTCTGTGGATTTTTATAGCCTCAGAGCCATCTACGCCCTTATTTTCCACAACTGTGATATTTAATTTTCCGTTAACGCTACCGTTATTGCCGTTGCCCTTAACGGGATTTTCAATTTGGTCCTTAGTCAGCTCTATCGCTACATTTGTGTCAAGCGTGCCAAAATCGTCGGGATTCGGCCTTTCGATTAAATATGTCACATATGTAGGAATATTATTAATTGTCGCGCTGTTTAAGTCAATAACTCTTGAGCCTTGAACTGAACGGTTATTATATGTAAGGTCGCTGATATTCGGGGATGAGGCAAGCTTAATGCCCTTATAGTTAAACATATAGTCATTTACATGGTCATGTCCCGATACCGCAAGCTTTATATCGCCAAGCTCAAGCATTGTTTCAAAGAGGGCGGATGCATCCTCATCGGATGAGCAGATATTTTCATTTCTTTGTCCGTTCCACTCTAAAACAATTTCGGAGTTTTGTCTGTTTTCGTACGCAAGTCTGTTTTCGTACATTGGAATATGGAATGCCATCATACCCGGAATAGAAACGCCGCCGTTATACTCCTTTAAGAGTAGAGAGGTTTCCTTGTACCACTTTATTTGGTCATCCTGAACATATCCGTAGCCGTATTGTGAGTACGCGCCCGAGTCAAGACAGTATATAACCGAGCCAATAGAGCCGTCAGCGTTATAAACCGCATGCACATAGTTACCTGTGCCTGAAAGATTTAATGTGTCCTTGGAAATACAGTATTCGTAGCTTTCGTAAATTGGTTGCTGTCTTTCGTTGGATAGAGCATTTTCGTGGTCGTGATTGCCGTAAACATGGCACCAGGGAATTTGCTTTTCCTCAAGATAGCCTGCAATTGCGTCAATGTTAGCTCTTAACTGCGCCTCGCTTGATGAGTTGATTGTGTTGTCGCCTGTGTAAATAACAAGATTGGGATTTACTCTGTCAACTAACACCTTGACTCTGTCCTTAACATCCTGTACGCCGCCTGCTGATGCAGTGGTATTCATATGGGTATCAGCAATAATAAGCACTCTGAATGAGCCGTCCTCATTATATGTAAGCTTGTGCTTTGAATATAAAAGCTCGTCAACCTTGGCTTGTAGCTCGGGATCGATTTCGGGCTTATCGGGAACAACGGTTGTACCGTCGGTATCAGTGTCTGTATCGGTATTTGTGTCAGTGCTTGTATCTACATTTGTGTCAGTATTTGTGTCTGACTGTGTGTCATTTTGAGTATCGCTTTGAGTGTCGCTCTGCGTGTCATCTTGCGTGTCACCGCATGAAGCGAATGCAAATGTTAAAGCGAAAATGCATAGTAGCGCTAATAATAAGATAAGTAGCTTTTTCATATATTTTTCTCCTTTGTGGCTTGTAGCCACAGTTAAATTTGCGTTTATAAATTAAAATCTTGGATTAACAAGTATAGCAAATTTAATTTACCTAATGCGAAAGCATTTGAGCATTAATTTACCTATTTTTGCTTATAGATAAGCAAAAGGTAAATTGTGTCACAAGTGACACAGCTATTGCGCAAGCGCAATTAATCCCAAAAGCCTAAATTGGGCTTAGGCGTTGAAAATATCGTGATTTCTTTATTTTCAAACACCTCGTTTGCATTTCTTATAAAGTCGGAAAACTCAAGGTCTCTTTGGCGAATGATGGTTTTAGGCGATTTTCTGTCAATCTCGTAGAGCCAAATGCCCTGATAATCAATTTCTTTAAGCGCTTCTAAAATACCCTGCCAATCGTTTTTGCCCTCTCCGGGGAGCCAGTGGCGCTCGTTTATAAAATCGTAGTCGGATACATGCATTGTTACGATTTTATTGCCGATTTTTTTAATGAAATCTATGTTGCTTTCACCTAAAAGATGATTGGTGTCAAAGCACGCTCTTAAATCCTTATGCGACTCTAAAAGCTCTGAAATATCGCTTGAATTTCTACCAAGACAAGAGCGCGGTAAATCCTCAACGCAAATTACAGCGCCGTATTCCCTTGCCACCTCGCATAGCTTAAATAAGCTATTTTTTGCGCATTCCATGCGTGACTGTCTGTCGCTTTCATCAATTGGCTCGCCGCTTGCGTGGATAATAAATTTATCAACGCCGATTTTGCACGCTTTTTTGATTATGTCGGTAAGATATTTCACCGTATAATCAGCTAATTTGTCATTTGAAATATCTAATTCATCAAAGGGATAGAAGGGCAGATGAAAGGACCAGATTTTAACGCCATATCTGTCAGTCCACATTTTCAACTCGTCATAATTAATTAAGTCGATTTCCTTTTTGCCTGCGGAAATTTCAATAAACTCAATTCCGCTTTTTGCATATTCCTTTATTGTTTCCTCACAAAGCTTTTCGCCTGTGGTTGATAATCCTATTTTGTACATTGTTTTCTCCTGTTTTTTGCTATTGTTTCTTTTTCAGCTGTTGTATCTTGATTTCTCATTCAGTGCGGAGCATTGTATTTCAAGAAGCGAAGCTTCATTTCAAGATTGCGAAGCAATCATTTCAAGTGCGAAGCACATTTCATTATTCATTTTAATGAATTACTGTCTCGCGATTAACATCATACTTAGCATTATAAGGCTCGCCGAAATAAACGGCGCAGCCGTCGCTTTTTGTTGGAATAGACTCTAAAAGCGTAGCATACCTTACGATATATTCTATCATTGTATCGAGTGTAGATTCTTGCCTTTTTAAATACGGTGCAAGAGGCGGGAAGCAGTCGGCTATTTCTCTTTTTGTGTATAGCTCTATACCGTTATGTAATGCTAATGCTTGCCCAATTTGAAAAGCAAATGATTTTAATATATCAGCCTTGCTTGATTTTTCAATACTGTCAAAATCAACGGATTGATAATCAAGACCTTTAAGCAGTGCGATTTTTTCATTCCAACCACCGCGAAGTGCTTCCTTAATTTCCTTGCGATATTGTGTCCTTGTAAATGAGGAAAGAATTTTTCGTACTACTCGTATGTCCTTTAAAATAATATCTCTTTTAACAGGACCTGAAATTAATAAATCAAACTCCTGCTTATGAAGGGGATAGGTGCGGAAAAGAGAATTGTTTACCTCGTCGGGAGCTCCTTTATACGCACTCTTAACCACTCCGTTTTTAATAACAATAATATTTCCGTTTTTGTAGCCTTGACCGTCGCAGAATTTTTTACATTCCACAGTTGAGGGCAGACTGTCAAAAACATAAATTATATCCTCGTCGGTGCTATCCTCTGAGCCGTGAATATAACGGATAATTTTTTCTGACATAGTTCCTCTAATATAAAGGACTTCACCGAATAAATATTTGGTGAAGTCCCTTGTTTACATTAATCAATTACGCCCCAAGTTACGCTCAGCTTGGAGTAATTCCATTTATCGTTCCAGCCTGATGGCTTTTCTGAAGCCTCGCATCTGATTTCGCCTGTTTCAGGGCACTTATAGAATGCGCCTTCGCCAATTGTTGTAACTAAGATAGGAATATAAATTTCCATAAGCGATGAGCAGCCGTTGAACGCATAGCCCTCGATTGTTGTAACGCCTACGCCAATCTTAACGCTCTTAAGTGATGTACAGCCGTTAAATGCGTTCTTGCCAATCTTTTGTACACCGTCGCCGAAGGTCAGGCTTTCAAGCGATGTACAGCCGTGGAATGAAGCCTCGCTGACAGTCTTAAGCGTTGACGGAACATTTAATTCCTTAAGATTTGCCATCTTGCAGAAGGAATATTTACCGATTTCTGTAATATGCGCAGGAATTTCAAGAGTCTCAAAGCCTGCGCCTGCAAATGCGTAATCACCGATCTTTGTGATATTTTCGTTTAATGTGATTTCATTCAGCTTTTCGCATCCGTTAAATGTTCTTGCAGGGATTTCTGTCATATCAGCATTAAATGTAGCGCTTGTAATCATTGCGTTAGCAAATGCATATTCGCCAATTTCCTTTACGCTTGAGCCGATGATAAGTGTCTTAATACCTGTATTGCCATAGAATGCGTACGCTTCAATTCTTTCAACATTTGAAGGAACCTCAAATATTGCGCCCTCTCTGCCCGGCATATAAAGAATAAGTGTCTTTAAATCCTTTGAATATAAGATGCCGTCATTAAATGCGTATGCAGGATTGCTTTCGTCAATCTGAAGCTCGTTAAGTGATGTACAGCCTGTGAACATATCCTGACCGAACTCGGATACGCTTGCAGGAATCTTAATTACCTTAAGACCTGAGCAGCCGTAGAATAATTGCTTGCCAAGTGTCTGAATACCGTTGTTAAGCTCAATTTCCTCTAATGCTGTACAGCCGTTAAATGCGTTGTCGCCCAATGTTTCCAAGGATGACGGAATATTGATATTCTTAAGAGAGGTACATTTTGTAAATGCGCCCTCGTTAATTGTGATTACATTATCGCCAAGAGTGAGCTTTTCTAATTTTGTACATTCTCTGAATGCGTTAGCGCCGATTTGCTTTACGCTGTCAGGTAATTTGAATTCTGTAAGTGATGAGCACTTATAGAAGGTTGCGTCTCCGATTGAGTATATACCGTTTGGAAGAACGATTGCTTCAAGAGATGAGCAGGTAGCAAAAGCATATTCGCCAAGCTCGCTTACAAATGACAAATCGGGAGCGCTCTTTAAAGCAGAGCAGCCGTAGAATGCATAATCCTCAATTGCTGTAATTGTATTCGGTAAATAAAGCTCATTAAGAGCAGCGCAGCCATAGAAGGCTCTGTTTGCTACTGTGGAAATATCGCCGCCAAGCTCAATGCTTGTAAGTGATTTCATATTGTAGAATGTACCGTACGGAAGCGCGCCGTTCTTTACTCTTACAATCTTTAATGTGTTAGGAACATAAACTGTATATTTTTCGCTCTTTGTGATGTACTGTGTTGCAGCATAGCAGCCGTCAGCCTTATCCTCGCCGAAAATATAGCCGAATAATGTGGATTTGGAAGCTACGCCGTCCTTGTTAAGTGAGCCGCCAACGAATGGAAGCACAAGCTTTTCAAGCTTGATACAGCCTGCAAACGCGCCCTTACCGATTTTTGTAACGGAGTCGGGAACCTCAATTGATTTTACACTCTTGCAGCCCTTGAATGCGCCGTCAAGAATAGCAGTAACCGCCGCGCCCTCGTATTCGCTTGGAATAACGATGGTTTCGCTATCGCAGGAGCCAACGGATTTTACTGAGTATGTCTTATCATAGTTAAGGATAAACTCAAGTCCCTCACTGTTAGCGCTCGCGCCGCAAATCATACAGATACCGTCTGCATATGCGTGCTTAACTCTGCCTGTGGTTAATTGTCCCTTAAGGATTTCACCGCAGAGAGAGCATTTTTC
>JAFQAM010000300.1 GCA_017416885.1 Clostridia bacterium
TAAAAGAAAGGTTGACGCAGGCTGCTCATTCCTTACAACTCAGATGTTTTTTGATAACAATATTCTTTATAATTTCATTTATAAAATCAGAGAAGCAGGTATTACTGTACCTATCGTAGCCGGAATTATGCCGGTAACCAATGCAAAGCAAATAGCAAGAAGCTGTCAGCTGTCGGGTACATATTTGCCTCAGCGCTTCAAAACCATAGTTGACAGATATTCTGATAATCCCGATGCGATGAAGCAGGCGGGAATTGCATATGCAACAGAGCAGATTATCGACCTTTTTGCCAACGGAATAAACGCAGTCCATGTCTATTCAATGAACAAAGAGGATGTTGCAAGAAAAATTCAATCTAACATTTCGGAGATAATAAAATAATGAGCGAACTTCGTACCATGTTTATGGTAAATAACTATGACTTGAAAATCAGAGTCAGAGATGTTATGCGTTATTTGCGTGTAAGAGAAAGCGACAGTACAATGCGCCGTTTGCTTGAGGAATGTAGCAAATGCGTATATGACGCGGCAGTTCCAAAGGCGGTTTATAAGCGCGTAGATGTCAGAATTAAGGGAAGTACGGTTGATTTAGGATTTATTAAGGTTAAAAGCAGTAATTTAGCGATGCATTTAGCTGATTGTGATGAAGCATATATTATCGCAACAACATTAGGCGTAGGCATAGACCGACTTTTTGAAAAGTACAACAGAATTTTACAAACGAAGGCGGCTGTTTGTGATGCAACCGCATCAGCATTAATTGAAAGCTTTTGTGATTATGTAAACGAATTTGTTGTAAATGGCAGAGAAGCAGTAATGCGCTTTTCCCCGGGATACGGTGACTTTGACTTGAAGCATCAGAAGGAAATCCTCGATTTTCTTGATGCAAATAAAAAAATAGGTATTTCATTAACAGACAGCTTAATGATGGTACCAACAAAATCTGTTACTGCCATAATTGGCATAAAGAGAGAAGTAATAAATGATGAATTTACAGAAATTGATTAAAAACGGCTTTGTTTTCATTGACGGCGGAATGGGCACTCAGCTTCAAGCGAGGGGACTTAAGCCTGGGGAAACGCCCGAGGAATGGAACATAACGCAAGGTCATATCATTGAAGAAATACACAGAGCGTATTTTGAAGCAGGCGCAATGATTGCTACCTCAAATACATTTGGCGCTAACCCGATAAAAACACCAAAATATGAAGAATATATTCTTGCAGGCATAAATAATGCAAAAAACGCAAGGACAAAGAAAAATCAATTTGTAGCATTGGATATCGGGCCGACAGGCAAGCTGTTAAAGCCGCTTGGCGACCTTGAATTTGAGGATGCAGTTGAAGCCTTTTCCAAGGTTGTTAAAGCGGGCGTAAAAGCAAGCCCTGATCTTATAATTATTGAAACAATGAATGATCCTTATGAATTAAAGGCGGCAATTATAGCTGCAAAGGAAAATTCAAGCTTGCCAATTTTTGCTACATTTGTCCTTGATGAAAAGGGAAAAACAATCACAGGATGCGATATTTCCGCGATGGTGGCGCTTTTAGAGAGCTTAGGTGTCGATGCCTTAGGCGTAAATTGCTCTTTGGGCGCAAAACAGCTAAAAAACTTCATTCCCGAAATTTTAAAAAATGCTTCAATTCCGGTAATAGTAAGTCCTAACGCAGGAATGCCTTGCGTACACGAGGGAAAAACCTGTTACGATAGCACACCGGAGGACTTTTTGAATGAAATGCAAGAGATAGCCGATTTAGGCGTGTCTGTTTTAGGTGGATGCTGTGGCACAACACCAAAGCATATAGAACTAATCACAAAAGCATTAAATGATAAAAAGCCAAAGAAAATAACCAAAAAGAATTTAACCGTTGTTTCCTCATATGCAAAAGCTTGCATTTTTGATGAAAAGGTTGTATTAATAGGCGAAAGAATAAATCCGACAGGAAAGCCAAAGCTAAAGACCGCGCTTCGCGAAAACAATATGGACTATATTATTTCCGAGGCAATAGGCCAAGAGGAAAAGCGCGCGGATATGCTGGATGTCAATGTAGGACTTCCTGATATTGACGAAAAGGACTTTTTATATAGAGCCATAAAGGAAATACAAGCGGTATCAACATTGCCGCTTCAGATTGATACATCTAACAAGGAAGCGCTTGAGTGCGCTATGCGTATATATAACGGTAAGCCTCTTGTCAACTCAGTAAACGGTGAAAAAACAAGTATGGATGCAGTTTTCCCACTTGTAAAAAAATACGGCGGTGCCGTTATCGCATTAACACTTGATGAAAACGGTATACCTGAAAGCGCAGAGGGCAGATACGAAATTGCAAAACGCATAGTAGAAACAGCCAAGGAATACGGAATTGACAAAAAGGACATAATAGTTGACACATTATGCTTAACAGTAAGCTCTGATAAAAATGCGCCAAAAGTAACACTTGATGCAATGAAGCTTATCAAGGAAAAGCTTGGAGTAAAAACCTCATTAGGCATTTCCAATGTATCCTTTGGACTGCCAAAAAGAGATTTTATAAACGCAAGCTTCTTTACTTTAGCGCTTGAAAACGGCTTGGATGGCGTAATTATGAACCCGTATTCAGAGGAAATGATGAAAGCATATTATACCTATAATGCCTTAAAAGGACTTGACCCTGTGTGCGAGAATTATATAATGTTTGCATCTA
>JAFQAM010000301.1 GCA_017416885.1 Clostridia bacterium
GCAGGGCTGTGGCTATCAAATGTTAATTTTCCTCTCGGGACTTTCTAATATCAGAAAGGACCTTTATGAGGCGGCTTCCCTCGACGGAGCAAATTGGTGGCATAAGTTTTGGAATGTAACATGGATTGGCTTACGCTCAACTCTTGTTTACATACTTATCACCGTATTTATCGGCGCATGCAGAATTTTAACACAGCCTATGTTAATGACAGGATATATGGACCATACGGTAACATTATCCTACTATATGTATAATAGCGGTTATTCTGAAAGATTAGTAGGCGAATCATCAGCAGTTGCATTGCTTATGACAATATTTATCGGCGGAATAACATTGATTCAACGCAGATTGTTCAGGGAGAAATGATATGGATAAATTGATTAAAGAATTACCTAATTTCAGACCTAATAAGGCTCCCGTCAAAAAAACGGTTAAGGAAATAATTTACCATGTCGTTGGAGTGGTACTTTCCTTGATGTTTATACTACCTATATTATATATGTTGGCAACATCTACAAAAAGCGAAAGCACCTATGCCGCAGGCGTAGGAACACTTAATATGTTTTTGCCGGACTTTGCAAATATAGGTATCGCATTTGATAACTACAAAAATGTTTTATTGAACTATGACATTTGGAAATATGCTTTAAATAGTTTTATATATGCCGCAATAGTTATCGTGCTTAATATACTTGTAAACGGACTTGCAGGCTATGTAATGGCAAAGCTTACATTCCCAGGTAAGAAGCTATTATCCTTTATGATAATTTTCTTAATTGTAGTGCCTGTGGAAACCTCTATAATTCCACTTTACTCAATAGTTAAAATTATGCTTGGATTAAAACAGCAGATGTCTGTTTTAGGTGTAATTTTACCGGCGACAATAAGTATATTTAATATATTCTTATTTACACAGTTTTTCCAAAATATTCCCAAGGAATACGAGGAGGCTGCGCGCATAGACGGTGCAAGCACACTTGGAGTATTCTTCAAGGTAATTTTGCCGCTTTCAAAGCCAATACTTGCAACAGTTGCGGTATTCTGCTTTATCGGTGTATGGAATGATTATCTTTGGCCATCAATGATATTGCCATCTGCTGATGACGGCTCTTGGCCGCTTTTACCGATACAAACTGCGCTTATTTCAATTAAGAGCATTGAAAGCATTACCACGGGTGAAATAATGGCATCATTGGTAATTACAAGTATTCCTATTTTCGTAATTTATGTTGCGGCACAAAAATACATTGTTCAAGGCTTCGGTACATCCGGGCTTAAAATGTGAGGATTTATGAAATTTAACAGATTTATAGCATTATTTATAATTTTAATTACGCTGTTAGTTACAGCGATAGGATGCAATAATAACTCTGATTCCGATTCCGACAAGGATAACGGTGGGTCAGAGGGAGAAAGCACTCTAAAATTAAAATATTCACTGGATGAATCCGAGGGTAGCCTTACAAAGGAATCAGTCAGTGGCAAGGATTACACAATTAACTATGTGTTTAATGAACAGAACGCAGACTCACTTTTCAAGGAGCCAAACGATCCATTGAGAAGACCTGGTGTAAAGGGAAATGCATTGTATATGGACGGCTTTTCCAATAATATTGTAAATAAGGACTTTATAGCTCCTTCATCTGCAATCACAATGTCTGCATGGGTTGCTCCAAGAGTATTTGAAAATATTGTTCATTATGATGGAGCATCTGATGCAGCAGGACACACTCGTATGACATCAATCATCAATAAGGGCGACATTGAAATGTGCGAGGGCTTCCTTCTTGGCTATGGAAGACTTGGCGTTTGGGGTATCCAATTAGCGTTACATAACGAGGAAACAGGCGAGGATTTTGTAGTAGGCTTCTACGATCCAATTAATGCGCTTCCGCTTTATGAGTGGTCACATGTTTCAGTTGTTTTTGATGGCGAAACAGGATATATCGGACTTTTCTATAACGGTGAAAAGTCTTACGAAGCGCTTATCCCTGAGCTTGTTTCAACAAGCATTATCTACACCGAGGAGCCACTACGCATTGGCTGTTATGTCAGCCCACAAATCGAGTTTGGCATTAAAAGACAAATGGTTTCAGGACTTCTTGATGAGGTAGCAATTTATTCATCAGCATTAACACCTAAGGAAATCGGTGAAATTTATAACGATACCGATTCCACCGAAGCGCATCCTTATCTTGATTGGAATGATATCGCTCTTGACTCATCAGTATATGAGGGAGACCGCTACCGTCCGCAGTATCACGCTATTCCACCTGCAGTGTGGATGAATGAACCACACTCACCGTTCTACTATAAGGGCATGTATCA
>JAFQAM010000302.1 GCA_017416885.1 Clostridia bacterium
AGGGTGTAGGATGTAGGGTGTAGTCCTCTCATTTTGCGAAGCAAAATATATCGAAATTTACGAAGTAAATTATATCGAATTTCGCTTGCGAAATATATCGAAATTGCGAAGCAATTATATCGAGTGCGAAGCACAAATTATCGGTAGTCCTCTCATTTTGCGAAGCAATTACTACGAAGTAACAAGGTTCTGCGTAGCAGGTTCTTATATCGAGTGCGAAGCACAAATCAGCGGTAGTCCCCCCATTTTGCGTGACGAAAATATCGCATTGTAGGGGACTCCCGTTCTACACCGCCTTACGAAGCAAGCATAATCGAATTATAATCCACCACATTAATAAAACATCTTGCAAAATAATGAAAATAATGCTAAACTATATAAAGCACACTGAAAGGAGCAAAATGTATGTTTGGCTATATAAAACCCGATATCCCCGAGCTTAAAATGAAGGAAAATGAGCTATATAAGGCTGTATATTGCGGACTTTGCAAAACAATGGGCAAATGTACAGGCTGCGCTTCTCAATTAACTCTTAGCTACGATTTTGCATTTTTAGCATTAATCCGTATGGTGTCAGACGATATCAAGGGCGAAATCAAAATGAAATCCTGCGGAGTGCACCCCTTCAAAAAAAGACCTATGCTGATGCAAAACGAGGCGCTTGAATTTTGCGCAAAATCAAGTGTAATTTTAACTAAATTAAAGCTGAAGGACAATATAAACGATAGCCGCGGACTATCAAAATTGAAAGCCAAAACCGCAGCGCTGTTGCCGTTATTCTTTAAAAAAACCGATAAGAATTTAAAGGATTTAGAGGAAAATGTGGCGGAATGTATCAATAATTTAACCGCTTTAGAGAAAGAAAGCAGCGATTCTATTGATGAAACCGCCAATACCTTCGGCGCTCTTTTGGGAATACTGTGCTCCTACGGTTATAATGATGATAAAGCGCGGATTCTATACGAAATCGGCTACCACTTAGGAAAATGGATTTATGTTATTGACGCCATAGACGATATGGCTGACGATATCAAGAAAAAATCCTATAATGTAATAGTAAATTCATATGGCAATGAGTTAAATAACAGCCACAGGGACGCGCTTTATTGCGCTATGATGCTTGAGCTTGATTGTATGAGCAAATCAATAGAGCTGCTTGATTTTACCAACCATAACGATGTTGAGGGAATAATCAAAAACATCATATATAGCGGTATGGTAAAAACCACACGCAAAATCCTGATGCTTGACGAGTGTAGCGAATGTAAAAGCGATACATAATTCTAAAAATGTGTATGAACAAAAATTCATCAAACCGTCACTTTAATTTACGATTTATTACTTTACTTTTATATAAATTTATGCTACAATATCATAAACAAATTTAAGGAGGACATAGATGAAAAATCCTTATGATATCTTAGGCATTACTCCAAATGCCACAAACGAAGAGGTTAAAAGCGCATACAGAGCGCTTGCAAAAAAGTATCATCCCGACAATTATGTTGATAGCCCAATCGCAGATTTAGCGCAGTCAAAAATGCAGGATATTAACTGGGCATACGATGAAATTCTTAGGGAAAGAACGACACAGGGCGGCTCAAATTCTCAAAAAACATATACATCAGGCAGCTATCAGGGCTCAGGCGAATATTCAAGAGTTAGAGTGATGATAAATAACGGTGACATTAACGGCGCTGAGTCAATACTGAACGGCGTAAAAAAGGACGAAAGAAACGCAGAATGGTATTTCCTTAAGGGATGTGTTTTAACTCGTCGCGGCTACTATTTTGATGCTATCAAGTTTATTGATAAGGCTTGTACAATGGCGCCCGATAATCAGGAATATTCCACAATGCGAGATAACCTTCGCGCCCAATCCACAGGCTACGGAAATCAACCGCAAGGCAATGCAGGCGGCTGTAATATGTGTGATGTTTGCTCAACATTAATTTGTCTTGACTGCTTATGCGGCGGTAATGGTGGTTGCTGCTAAAAATGAAAAAAACTAAGCATCTCACATTTTGCGCGCTTATGGTGGCAATAAGCATTGTAATTTTGCTTTTAGGCGGAATTACACAGGTGCTTGATTTAACTGCCGTTGTAGCTTGCGCTATGATAATTTTTGTTGTATTCGAGGAGTTAAAATATAGCGCGCTTTTAGTCTATGGCGCAACTGCAGTATTAACCTTTTTCCTATTAGCTAAAAAGGAGGTTGCGGTTGAATATGTTATTTTTGCAATCTATCCTGTTTTAAAGCCACTTTTTGAAAAAGCAGGCAAGGTATTCGGTACACTCATAAAATTATTTTTTATGGCAGCTATGTCAGTAGGTCTGACCTTGCTTTTCAGATATGTGTTTATGTCAGCCGATGTATGGTATGTGGATCTTATTTTCTGCGTCGGTCTTATCGTATGCTATTACATATTTGATATAGCATTAAATCGCTTTAAATTATACTATCATTACAAATTAAGACATCAATTGCGAATTGACAGATTTTTTCAATAATTGCATAACAAAATAACGAAAAACACGGCTTTTTTGACCGTGTTTTTGTTTATTCATACAAATATATTATAAAAAAGTTGACAAATTAATTATATATAATGTACAATGTAAATATATAATATATTTATAAAGGAATTTGAAAAATGTTTAGAAGTATGACTGCCTTTGGCAGAGCAAGAGAAACCGTAAACGGTAAGGATATTACTGCTGAAATCAAGTCTGTAAACAACAGATATTTTGATTGCTCCGTGAAAATCACAAGGCTTTATAGCTTTTTAGAGGACAAAATCAAGCAATACCTTCAATCAAAGGGCATTTCAAGAGGAAAAATTGAGGTTTATGTAAGCGTTGACCTTTTAGAGCAGGACGGGATCGAAATCAATCTTGACACCGCATACGCACAGTCCTACATAAACGCGCTTTATAAGCTTCGCGACACCTTCGATTTAAAGGATGATATCACCGTATCAAGAGTTGCAGCCAATAAGGATATTTTCACAGTAAAGAAGCCTGAGGACGATATCGAAAAGGATTGGGCGGATGTTAAGGCGGTTTTGGATATCGCCATTGACAGCTTCATTGAAAGAAGAAAAACAGAGGGCGAAAAGCTTTGCGAAAATATCAAGGAAAAAATCGCAAACATCAAGGAATATTTAAAGGTCATTGAAGCAAACTCAGAAAGCGATATTAATGGCTACTCCAAAAAGCTTGAGGACAGAATTTTAAAATTCTTAAACGATAACTCAGTGCAAATCGACGAGCAAAGAATTTTAACCGAGGTCGCAATATTTGCCGATAAGGTTGCAATTGATGAGGAGCTTGTAAGATTAAACAGCCATTTCTCTGCATTTGATGATATCGTAGCTTCAAACGAGCCTTCAGGCAGAAAGCTTGACTTCCTGCTTCAAGAAATGAACAGAGAAACAAACACCATTGGCTCAAAGGCATCCAACACAGAAACTGCTCACTTAGTGGTTAATATTAAGAACGAGCTTGAAAAAATCAGAGAGCAAATTCAAAATATAGAATAAGATATGAAATTTATAGATGTGGGCTTTAGTAATATGATTCTTGATGAAAGAATAGTGGCAATCGTATCCCCCGATTCTGCCCCTGCCAAAAGAATAGTATCCGAGGCAAAGGACTCTTCAAGAATAATCGACTGCACAGGTGGAAGAAGAACAAAAAGCGTTATCGTAACCGACTCCGACCATGTTATTTTGTCATCACTGTCACCTGAAGCGTTAAGTGAAAAATTAAATAATACACAAAATAACGGAGGTTCAAAATGAGACAAGGTATTTTATTTGTAGTATCAGGTCCTGCAGGAAGCGGAAAGGGCACAGTAGTTGAAGCGTTGTGCAAAGCTCATAGTGATGTAGGCTTGTCAGTATCAATGACCACACGCCAGCCAAGAGCGACAGATGCCGAGGGCGTTACATACTACTTTACCACAAGAGACGATTTTGAAAACAGAATTAAAAACGGAGAATTTTTAGAATATAATATTTTTGATGGCAATAATGAATATTACGGCACACCAAAATTCTCAGTTGAAAAATCATTAAGCGAGGGCAAGGATATAATCCTTGAAATCGAGGTGAACGGAGCTATGAATGTTAAGAAGCAATTTCCTAACGCAGTAGCAATTATGCTCACACCGCCAAACGGCGAAATTTTAAAATCCCGTTTAAGAGGCAGAGGCTCAGAGGATGAGCACGAAATTGCCGAGCGCTTGGAAACAGCAAAGAAGGAGCTTGCTCTTTTCCCAAAATATGATTATTTAGTAGTAAATGAGGAAGGCAAGGTAGATGAATGCGCCGAGCTTATTTATTCAATCATCAGAGCAGAAAGACAAAGAATAATTTATACAAAACCAATAATTGATAACTTTAATTTATAATAAAAAAGGAGATATATTATGCTTTATCCATCAATTCAGGAAATTTTAAAGGCAACAGAAAAGGACGGAGAGGAAAGACTTAACAAGTACTCCGTTACAATGGCAACTGCAAAGTGCGCAAGAATGATCACAAATGAGTACATCAAGGAACGCCACGCAGCAGAAAAGAAGGTAGCGAACAAGGAAACAGATAAGGACCTTGCTTCACTTATCAAGAGGGAGTACAGAGACGAAAAGGCAG
>JAFQAM010000303.1 GCA_017416885.1 Clostridia bacterium
AGCCTCAACAATCTTTGCTTCGGTTGCGATAGATGCGTGGTCTGTGCCGGGGAGCCAAAGGGTCGAATAGCCGTTCATTCTCTTATAGCGAATGAGGATATCCTGCAAGGTGTTATCAAGGGCGTGTCCCATGTGGAGCTGACCTGTAATGTTTGGCGGTGGAATTACTATTGAATAGTGTGGCTTTGAATGATCCACCTCGGGTGTGAAATATTTCTTTTCGCACCAATTCTGATAAATTCTTTCCTCAAATTCTGAGGGAGCGTAGGTTTTGTTTAGTTCCTTCATTTTATATCTCCTTTGATTATTTACAAAATAAAAAGCCCCAACGAAAAATCGTCAGGGCGCAAAATGCGTGGTACCACCTGAATTCATACACGGTGTGTATGCACTCGTTTCTCGTAACGGGAGATTTCCGTTGATGGCTACTTAGGTTCACCGTCACCACTCGAAAGCTACCTTCACCGAATATCACCTGCCGATTTTCCACCATCTACGGCTCTCTTTGAGGTCTGTTTATACGGTTACTCCTCTTTGTCATCGTGTTTTATCGCACTTATTTTAACATATAAAGCCTTGCTTGTCAATATTAAATTATATTTAATTTATATGCGATTTTGCAAGCGCGCTTGTATGCCTCTGTAAAATATTCTTCGTAGGACATTTTCTCGTAAATAGCGTTTTCGTATCTGTTTGGCTTGGGGCGAATGCTTAATTCAAAGTTTAAAATTTCAAGTCTGTTTGATTTTTTTAGTCTTTCGATATTATAGTCCCAATTTGCAACACCGTCAAATGGGAGAATATGTAAATCATCTGTCCAATAGGTTGTTCCGTCATATCGGCTGATACCTAAATTGTCATTTAAGTGTGTCACAATTAATCTGTCGCCGAATTTGGCAAGAAGGTCCTCAGAATAATTATAGCACATTTCATGTCCGCTATCCCAACAGAAGCCTACGGCTTCGTTATCCTTAAAATGCTCCATCAGCGCTTCAAGGTGATCAAGTCCCTCTGTGTTTTCAAGCGCTATTTTTACGCCATATTCTGTTGCTTTGTTTACAAGCTCAGCGAAATTATCAATTCCCTCTTTAGTAGGCGCGGGAATATTGTCAAAGCCAATCCAAGTATGGACTACCATAATCGGGATATTGTATTTTTTGCACGCTTCAAGGGGGATAAGAAGCTCATTTAATGCTTTTACAGACACCTCCCTGTCATTTTTCCACATATTTGATGCTCCGCCATATGGGGCATGAAGTGATTGGATTTCCACATTATATTCATTTGCAGTCCTTACAATTGCATTTAATTTCTCATCGTTTTCCCATTCTGGAGAGATAGCATCAAATCCTATTTGCTTCACTAATTTAACCACCTCTGTGGTTGGGATTTGATAATTATTGCAGATTGAAATGCCTAATTTTTGTTTCCACATAAAAATCACCGCCTTTTATTTGATGATAACATTTTAACACAACAACGCATTAAATTCAAGTTGTACACCATTTTTTAAAAAAAATATAAATTTTTTTCAAAAAACTATTGCAAAACGCAAAAACATATGCTATAATATATGAGCATTTGACAAACGGCCCGTTGGTCAAGCGGCTAAGACGTAGCCCTCTCAAGGCTGAATCATGGGTTCGATTCCCGTACGGGTCACCAACAAAACGAAAGCACTCCGATTGGAGTGCTTTTTTCGTTTTGCTGGTGACCCGTACGCTCATCGACCCATCTTCAAAATGCAGTCGCATTTTGAATTGGGTTCGCATTTTCGACCAAGACCGTTGTCAGCTCGCTAGCATAAGGTTGGGCGAAAATAGCTCCGCAAGGAGCCTTCCCGCTTGCTTTTGCCCTGCAAAAGTACGGGTCACGGTAACTTTTTATAAGTTGTCGCAATAAAGTACACCTAAAACTTTACAATAAAATATTTGTGTGTTATAATCAAATTAATAGCAAGAAAGGGGTTTGAGACATGAAATTGACGGTTGTGTATCCTGCGCATGCTCACAGCGCATACAAAATAGCGGCAGAAACGTTTTCTGATCTTGCAATGCGCGTGTTTGGAGCTTTTTCGACGCTTATTAGCGATGAGGAATTTACAGGAGCAAATGATGAAGATATAACGGTGCTTATCGGTCATGATGGTGAAAATGACATTGCGGCAGAGCTGTATTTGTCGAAAAAAACTGATTCGCTTGGTATAAGATACTGCACCGATGATTATTGTATTAGAAGCATAACCGATAACAAGAGCAAATATCTTTGGCTTGCCGGTGGACGCCCGCGTTCAACTATATATTCGGTATATCGTTATTTTGAGCTTTTCTGCTCGTGCCATTGGTTTTGGGACGGAGATAGAGTTTCATCCATCGAGCAAATGCCGTTTGATAATATTGATATTAGTGAATCTCCCCGTTTTGATTATAGAGGACTTCGCTATTTTGCACACCGTAGTCTACATCGCTTTCAGGCGGAGCACTGGAGCTTTGAGGATTGGAAGCGTGAAATAGATTGTATGCTTAAAAAGAGGCTTAATATCTTTATGATGCGTATGGGAATGGATGACATTTGGCAAAAGGCTTTTCCAGAGCTTGTTTCCTATCCTGAATATGACATGCCTTTGGCTGAGGCAGGGGACGGCTATGATGACAGAAATCTTTTTTGGTCGCTTGAATATCGTGGAGAGTTAAGAAAGAAGATACTGCTTTATGCCTTTGAGCGCGACCTTATGCACCCAGAGGACTGCGGAACTATGTCGCACTGGTATTCGCGTACGCCTTGTGAGTTTTTAGATAAAGAAAAGCCCGAGCTACTACCTCAAGCTACTAAAGACTATTCTGAGATGACAGGTCGTGTATTTGATATAAGACAAAAGAGAAATTTTGATTATTATGCAAGGCTTACCGATACTCATGTAAAGGAATACGGCAAGGGTGAGATATTCCATACGATAGGACTTGGTGAAAGATGTTATTCAAACGATCCCGAGGAAAATAAGCGTATGAAGCTTTACGTTTACCGTAAGATATGCTCACATATAAAAGAAAGGTATCCGAATGCTCCCTTGCTTATCGCAAGCTGGGACTTGTGGTACAGCTTTAAAGAGGAAGAGGTTCGCAGTCTTGTTAGTGAGCTTGACCCTTCACAATCACTGATTTTTGATTACACCTCGGATACGATGAAAGAAAACAATTTCACAAAATGGGACATTGTAAATAAATTCCCGTGGATATTCGGTATTTTTAGCGCATTTGAGCCTAATTCCGAAATACGCGGATTTTATGAGTATATTAATGAGCGCATAAAGATAGCTAAGGAAGACCCGATGTGCCGTGGACTTGTGCTATGGCCAGAGCTTTCACACGGGGATCCATTTGCAATCGAATATCTTGTCAACAATGCATGGGAAAAAGAAACCTTGTCCATTGCTGAGCAGACCGACAGATACTGCATGGCGAGGTACAATACTGATATAAGCGAGGAAATGATGCGTCTTTGGCGAGATTTTATGCCGATAGCCCAGCTTGAGTCGTGGAGTATGGATAGTAAATACCCCGAATCGGTGTGTGGTGATCTTTTTGTTCGTCCGCTTGGCAAGATAGATTTTTCAGATAAAAATGCAGATGCGTACAGAAGTCGAGCTTCGCTTATATTTGAGCAAAGAGATGTCGCACTCAGCATTCTTAAGCGACTTAGCACGCTTTCATACTCTGACGAAATGACAAAAAGGGATTTTTACGATATTGCAAGAACGGTAGTCAGCCGTTTTACAAACGGAGCTATTCTTTATGTAGAGTCGCTATATACTCAAAGGGCAGATGTTGATAAGCTTGAACGCGCAATGGCAAAGGCTGTTAATATGCTTGAATGTCTTACGGATATTCTTTCTTCTCACGAGGACTACTCTATGCTCTCTACTCTTAGTCTTTTGCAAAAGACTGAAACGACAAATCCGAATTTCGAAATTACGCTAAAACGCAATGCCGAGAGCTGGTATTGCAGAAGCTATATTTACGAAAACGCCGAATATCTCTATTTACCCGAACTAAAGAATCTTTTTGGAGAGATACTTTTGTCGGTAAGAGATGGCAGAGAGCGTAATATCGATGTTATAAATGAGCTTAATGAAAAAGCTGTTAAAGAGTATTACAACACGCCACTTTCCGAAATGAAGCGCAGAGATGTGAGCTTATATAATGCGCTTATTAAATCAGCTGAAACAATAAAATCATTAGGGTTCATTTAGTTCGACACTTAAATATAACGGGTCACCAACACAAACTTAAATCGAACACTTCGGTGTTCGATTTTTGTTTGTGAATGAAGCACACCTGCGGTGCATTAAGACACTATGTTTATGAAGTCGGCTTCGCCTAATGAAGTCGCTTCGCTAATTATTTTGTGTGCTTCGCTTCATACGAACGGAGTGAGTGCTTCATTGTTGCGTAGCAACTACTTCATGTGAGCGTAGCGAATGCTTCATTAAAAGGAGTAATTTATGAAAGACGATAAATTATCAATACAGTCTATGGATTTTGCTGTATCAATTATTGAGCTTGTAAAAAGCTTAAAGGAAAAGCGAGAGTCTATAATTTCCAATCAAATCGGCAGAAGCGGTACAAGCATTCGTGTAATGTTAATTTCCTCTATAAATACATCAAAGCAAGGCCGATTTTCAGCCTTGCTTTGTTATATTGCTTTGTGTAGGTTTTTACTCCTCTGCGTAGCAAGCGAAGATTTCTTCTACATGCTCTTTTTCCTTTTGAGTGGTTTTGTTTTTGGTAATCAAGCTGACTATGGGAACTACCACGAGAGATACCGCCATAGCGATTACGCCCATTTCGGGGGATTTTGATGCGGCGTTGCTGAAGCTTGAGGTTAAAGAGATTACAAGTGTTGCTCCGCCAACGGTAAGAAGTCCTGAGATGATGCCTGCGAATGCGCCGATTTTTGTAATTTTCTTTGAGAAAAGTCCCCAGATGTATGGACCGATAAAGCATCCTGAAACTATTCCCCAGGAGAATGACATCAGGCTTACGATAATAGGAATGTTTTGTGTTGCGAATATAAATGAGCAAGCAACGAAGGCAAGACACAGTATTCTTGTAAGAGTCATTTGCTTCTTTGGTGAAATTTCCTTTTTGCTCACTGCCGGGATTAAATCTACGGCTACTGCTGATGCTGATGTAAGCACTACTGCTTCAAGCGTTGACATTGATGCGGAAAGAAGCAATATAATTATTATTGCAAGTAAAATTATTCCGAATGTACCGTTGCCAAGAACCTTCATTAAAAGTGTCGGAATTACTGCATCAATTCCGCCCTCAGGCAATACTCCGCCGAGAATAAGTCTTGATGTACTACCTATTAAATATGCTCCGCAACCGATTACGAGGCAGAAAATTGTTGAAATAATTGTTCCTCTTTTTATAGCTTCTTTATCCTTGATAGCATAAAACTTTCCAACCATTTGAGGAAGTCCCCATGTACCGAAGCTTGTGAGCATTATATTTACGCAAAGAAATTTAAATGCTGAGCCTCCGAAAATATTAGTAAGCTGCGAGCCTGTTACAGGGTTTGGATCGTTCGGCAGTGATTCAAAGTTGCCAAGTCTTTCAATAAAACCGCCAATGCCGCCCACCGCGTCATTTGTAAGAACCGCTATTACAAGACAAATTACGCCAATTAACATAACAATACCTTGGATAAGGTCGGTGTAGGAGGTTGCGAGATATCCACCTGCAACTAAATATACGGCTGTCAAGCAAGCGATTATAAGCATCCACACCCAAGTTTCAACATTTGGAAATACTGCGCTGAACAGTGAGCCGAGTCCCTTATAAACCGCGGCTGAATAAGGTACTAAGAAAACGAAAATTATTATTGCTGCCAAAATTTTCATTCCCTTGGAATTATATCTTTTTTCAAAGTAATCGGACATTGTTTTAGCATTAAGCTTTTTTGTCATTTTCCTTGTTTTATTGGCGAATAACAGCCAAGAAAGCAAGCATCCGAGAATAGCGTTGCCTAAGCCAATCCAAATTGCTCCTATTCCTATATTCCATCCGTGCTGTCCTGCGTATCCTACAAATACAACGGCTGAAAAATATGTGGTTCCGTATGAAAACGCTGTTGCCCATCCACCTATTTTTCTTCCGCCTAACAAAAATCCGTCAAGGGTTTTTGATTGCTTATAGCTTAAACATCCAATAGTAGCCATTATAGTAGCATACACTGTAAGTGCTGTGATTATAAAAATCTGCGCTTTTTCCATTATATTTCCTCCTGTGATGTCTTTTTTATAGGAAAGACTTGCATTTTATATGTCAACATTGTATAATACTTTTAAGCATTAGTCAAGCGAATAGTTTTAATGCTTATCATCTAAATTTTCGATAGTAAAGAGGCGCTATGGAATTAAGAAATTTAATCACATTTATAAATGTAGCTGAGCTTGGCAGCTTTACGAAGGCGGCAGAACAGCTTGGTTACTCTCAATCTACAATTTCCTTTCAGATAAAGCAGCTTGAGGATGAGCTTGACTGTCTTTTATTTGAAAGAATAAATCATACAATCAGCTTAACGGAAAGAGGCCGTGAGCTTGTTTCTTATGCGCATCAGGTGCGTAAGCTGACAGAGGAATTCAAGGAAAATCTTGCAAATGAAAACGAATGCAGCGGAAGCATTCATATTGTAACGCCTGACTCTATTTGCGAGGAGCTGATACATAAATACTATATAGATTTTTACAATAAGTATCCGTCAATATCTGTTAAGTTTACAACTGCCGATACATCCGTTATGTGTGATATGCTTGACCATAATGAAGCGGATATTATTATAACCCTTGACAGTCATACATACAGAAATGATTATGTTATAGCTATGGAAGAGCCGCTTTCAATGCATTTTGTAACAAATGTCAATTCAAAATTTGCAAAAAAGAAAAATCTGTCTATAAAGGACATTATAAGTGAGCCATTTATTCTGACGGAATACGGTCAAGGTTATAGAAGGGTTTTTGACAGGGAGCTTGCTAAAAAATCCTTGTCTATTGCTCCTGTATTAGAGATTGGTAGAACAGACATTATTACTTCTCTGCTCACGCAAAGCGATATGATTTCCTTTTTGCCTGATTTTGTGACAAAGTCATATGTCAATGAGGGCAGGCTTTGCTATCTTGATGTTAAGGATATGAAGGTTGACATCTGGAAGCAGTTAATTTATCACAAAAATAAATGGCTTTCAAAGAGCTTAAAGACATTTATTGATTTTATTAAAAGGTCGGAATTTATAAATTAGCAGAATGATTTTACATTGTGTTGTCATTAATCATGTTGCAGTTTTAGAGATATGGTTATTATAAACCTTTCCGTCGTCGGTTACAACAGCAATCGCGTTTGTTACATCCGTAGGGGAGCATTCCATATGCTCCCGAATAGATATGTTCCAAAAAAGATAAGGACGGATATAAAATCCGTCCCTACGATATTTAAAATCTGTTGTTTACAAATTACGCCGTTTGGTGTTTTTTGTATTAGTTAAAGTTTGTGGTGTTATATACCTTGCCGTCGTCGGTTATAACTGCAAGCACGCAGCCTTTGAGTCCCTTTGCGTTCCAGTCGCAAAGAGCAAGCTCTACTGTAAGCTCTGCGCTTAGCTCGCCTTCTGCAAAGAATGCTTCAAGCCAGGAATACTGCGATGCGCTTCCCGAATACAGAAGCACGCTGCCTACATAGAATGTTACATTGGTATATGAGCCTTGTGTAGCTGATACCTTTTCTACCTTTGCGGTAACTGTGTAAACATTTGTTGTAGCCTCTACTGAGTCCTCAACGCCTGCAATATCAGCAATTGTTTTGTCGCTGATAAATGAATTTGTAGAATATTCGTTATCGCCGTAGTAGTTAGCAAGAATAACTGCGTTATCAATTACTATCTGTCCGCCGCCGTCCTTTGTTACTGTTCTTGTGCCCTTAACTACAACCTCGTCGCCGATTGACAAGCCTGACATAATTTCGTTAGTACCGCGAACAGGAATTGCGCCGTCCTCGGAAATAAGGTAGAAGGTTCCCTTTTGGTTTACTGCTGAAGGTCCTACAATACCCTTTACTGTAACCTCAGTGCCGCTTGCTGTATTAATAGCTGCGCCTACTGTAATGCTTTCGTATTCAACTTGATTATTTACTGTAATTTTAACTGTCTTTTCGTAGTCCTCAGCTCCTTGGTAGCTTCCCTTAACGGTTACTGTTACCTCGCCTGCTGAAAGAGCTTTAAAGTATGTTTTGCCGTCCTCTGTAACAATGCTTGCAACTGTGTCATCGGAAACAGTATAGCTTAATACCACGCCCTCAATTCCAAGAAGCTCTGATGAAACAGATGTCGGAAGCTCAACTGATGCATTTAACATATATGAGCTTTCAAAAGAAGGCACGCCGAAGTAATCAACGCCAAATTTTGGAGCATCGCTTTTATCAAATGTATAATTTTCGTCAATTACAGCCACAGGCATAAATCTCCATAGGCAGCCTGCCGCAGATGATTTTGCATTGATGCAGGAAAGATAAACTGTACAGATTTTGCCGTCAAACTCATCAAGCCAAGCAAAATCGCTACCGTTACACTGTGTATATGTATAAGTGCCTGTTACGCCGTCTATATCGTTAATATAGTAATTAACAAAGCCTGAACCCGGTGTTTTCTTAATAAGAGCATTAACCTTGAAAAGCTTTGTGGTGATGTTTTCGCCATCAAATGGAGTATCCATCATTTCCTTTACGGTGCTTTCGGTTATCCAAGATTTATCAAAATCGTGATTTCCGTTATCGTTGTCAATAAGATTTGCTTCTGCTAACTGACAGCAGCCTTGATATCCGAATTTTTGCGCGCTATTTTGCTCTGTGTCAAGAATCCAATAATCCTTTCTTGCGCATACTGTAACCTTGTTGCCCTCCTTTACTCTTTGGGCAGTATCTGCATCGTAAACATAGATTGAGCTTGTTTCATCTACAAGATAAAATCCGCAAGGCTTCATACCAAACGCATAAAGAACCTTTGCAACCACGCCGTCAACCTTTATTAAAGTATCCTTGTCCGCTTTTCTTGCGTCTTCAATTGACATATCGGTATAATTTGCGCTATCAAAGTCCTCAGCCTTGGATATAAATTCAATTATCCAACCGCTGTTAACCTCAATTGTGCCTTGGAAATTTTTAAGAGTTCCGTAAATAAGAACCTCATCGCCACGGTACGGTACACTCTCCATTTCGGAATAGAGAAGCTCGCCGTCATTACTGTATGAGCCGTACACATAAATTGTGCCTGTGCTATCGCTGATGTACATTGAGCCGTATTGCGCGTTTGCAATAGAATCAATTGTTGCGCGAATATAATAGCGCTCCTCTGTAACCTGTCCGTCTGCAATATTCATTTCAAGCGCTTCTTTTATGGTTATGCACTTATAATCAAATTTTGCGTAAACGGTCATATCGCTGTTGATAGCGGTGTCCTTGTTAAAGGGAGTCTTTAATTCCGCATCGGTAAACCAGCCTGCAAATTCCGTATTTGCTTTTTCGGGATCGGATGGCATAGTCCAGTCTTGTCCCTCGGTTACGAATGCAACAGTGTACAGATTTCCGTCAACTGTGAATGTGATTTTGTAGCTTTTTGGCGCTACGCCTGCTGCTGTATCGGTGTCAGTGTCTGTATCTGCATTTCCACCGCAAGCGGCAAAAAGCATAATCGATACAATAAGCAGGATGAATAGGAAAATGCGATTGAGTTTCATAATACACCTCTTATTAAAAATAAATTTGAACATTGTTAGTTTTGAGAGCTTCTCTTAGCCTTACGGGAATCGAACCCGTTTGGTTTGAAATGGAAAACAGCTTGATTTACTGCGTTGAAAAAGCTTGACAATTCTTTAATTGCCTGCACTTTTTCGCCTTGTAATCCAACCTGTTTTCTCATTTGAAACTGCTCGC
>JAFQAM010000304.1 GCA_017416885.1 Clostridia bacterium
ATCGCAAACAATAGTAGCCAAAAACTTAGATGTAAAAGCCATTTCTCGGCCGTTTTCAAGCTTTGCCTTCATGCCCGCTGAAAGAGAAGAGGATGCGTATTCCTCATATAGCTTATCAAGTGAGCCAAACTCGGAAATAAGCTTAAAGGCTCCCTTTTCGCCTATACCGCTAACTCCGGGAATATTATCGGAGCTATCGCCCATTATCGCCTTAACATCTATATACTGTGTAGGTGTAACTCCGTAGTCTGCAACGAATTTTTCTGTATCGTAAACTACATCCTCTTTTGTTTTTGTAAGAATAACAGAGGTGCTATCATTAATTAATTGTAGTGAGTCTCTGTCTCCCGTTAAAACATATGAATGCACATAACTGTCATGGTCTAATCTTGAAGACGTACATATTAAGTCATCCGCCTCAGAGCCCTCTCACTCAATAAGCTTTATGCCTAAAAGAGACAAGCATTCCTTAGCATAAGGCAATTGCATAGCCAATTCCTCGGGCATACCCTTTCTGTTAGCCTTATAAAAGTCACACGCCTTATGTCTGAAGGTTTTCGCCTTTAAATCCCAAGCAACCATTACATAATCGGGCTTTATAGCATCTAAATGCTTTTTTATCATATTGAGCATAGTATAAATAGCATTTGTAGGAATGCCCTCTTTAGTGGTGAGCGGTCTTAGATTACCGTAAAAGGCTCTGTTTAAAATACTGTTTCCGTCAATTATAAGAAAGTTTTTCATTATTTATCCTCATTCTGCTCATATAATGCAAGCTCAATTCCTTGCGCTAACTGGTCTGCACAGGATGTGCCTCTGCCGCGGCAATCGTTTCCTTTTAAAATTTCGATTACCTTAGTTGCTTCCATGCCGTCAACTAACTTGCAAATAGCTTTTAAATTTCCGTCACATCCGCCTATAAAGGAAACATTTGAAAGAATACCGTTATTAAGGTCAAATTTAATCGCAATAGAGCAAACTCTTTTCGGCTTAAATGTATAAGTCATAAAAAATCCCCCATAAATTCAAAAAAGTGTAGAAATATTTAAAAAAGTATGCTAAAATACACATTGTAATTTTATTTTAACAAAAAACGGAGCAAATATCAATATGAGAATGAGAAAAAAATCCCACGGAAATGAAAGAAGAGCACTTTTGTCTAACTTAACAGTTAGTACAACAGAAGGCTTTTTCGAAAAGGTGGAAGAAATATATGGAAATAACAAGCCATTACGAATTGAAATCGGCTGTGGAAAGGGCGACTTTATAAGAGGAAAGTCTGTACAAGAGCCTGACTATAACTATCTTGCTATTGAAAAAATAGATGATGTATGTGTATTAGCAGTAGAAAACTATGCAAAATCAAGAGGACTTGGCGACCTTGCCAAAAACGGTGGATGGGAACGACCAAACGGTGAGATTTATCCTCTTGGCTCAGAGCCAATTGAATTTACAAAGGAAGAAATGGGCAATGTTCGTTTTATGGTAGGTGATGCAAAAATGCTTTTACCTAATATTCCCGATAATGCAGTTGATGCGATATATGTAAACTTCTGTGATCCTTGGAGTAAAAAGGGACATACAAAGCGCCGTCTTACCTACATTGAATTTTTAAAGATGTATTCAAGAATATTAGTGCCAGGCGGTACATTTAATTTTAAGACTGATAATAGACCACTCTTTGATTTTTCATTAGAGGAAGTTGAAAAGTCCCCTTTTACTCTTGAATATCATACCTTTGATTTACATAATTCAGAAATGGATGCTACAAATATTCGCACAGAATATGAGCGTAACTTTAGTGCAAAGGGCTTTTCTATCAATATGCTAATTGCAAAGAACAATAAATAGAAAGAGGCAAAAATGTGCCTCTTTTTCTTATTTTGCATACCATATAATTGAGGTGTTAATATGAACATTACAATTATATCAAAGGACAAAAGATACGAATATTTAAATGAACAACTAATTAAGCTGGGCTATGATTCCAAAATAGCAAATATAACTGATAAAATTAAAACCGATATACTTATTTTTTCCGTGAAAAAGGAATATACAGATACCGAATATAATTCACTTTTAGAAAAAAGCAAAATAAAGAAAATTCTGTCACCAAAATATATAAATAATGCAATAGATTATACTGACAACGAAGTGTTTTTAAAGAAAAATGCATATTTAACCGTAGAGGGAGCAATAACTCTTTACTACAATGAGGTAAAAGAAACATTGTTAAATAAAAAGGTATTAATTTTGGGATACGGTAGAATAGGAAAATATCTTGCAAAAATGTTAAAATCATTAAATAGTAATGTATTTGTGTATGCAAGGCGAAATGAAGTCATAGAGGAAATCAAGCTTGACGGATATACATATGCAAGCTTAGATGATGATAACTACGATATAGTATTTAACACTATACCGCAAAAGATAATTAAAGATAAAATGTTTATAGGCAGCTATCGTATTGAGCTTGCTAACGGTTTTGAAAGTCAAGAGGGAGTAATTAACGGAAACGGAATACCGGGAAGAATGTTTCCAAAAACTGCATCAAAAATAATTTTAGATGCGATATTACCATATTTAACAATTTGAGAGGGACATATATGATTGGATATGCGTTTTGTGGCTCTTTTTGCACTCACAAAAGGAGTATTATCGAACTTGAAAATTTAGTTAAGTCGGGATATGATGTTTTACCGATAATGAGCGAAAATGTTTATACTACCGACACATATTTTGGTAAAGCAAAAGATTTAATTGAAAGTGTAGAGAACATAACAAAAAGAAAAGTAATTCATACAATAGTAGACTCTGAGCCGTTAGGACCTAAAATTCATTTGGATGCTTTAATTGTCGCACCCTGTACAGGAAATACACTTGCAAAAATGGCGAGAGGGATAACGGACACATCGGTTACAATGGCAACAAAAGCACATTTGCGTTCAGATAGACCAACAGTAATAGCATTATGCTCAAATGACGCTTTGTCTGCTAACTTGCAAAACATAAGCATTTTGCTTGAAAGAAAAAATGTATTCTTTGTACCAATGAGGCAAGATGATCCGACAAAAAAGCCACATTCCTTGGTTTCGGAATTTTCACTTTTACAGGAAACATTAAACGGAGCACTTGTATCAAAACAGGTAAGGCCGTTATTTATATGATTTTTTGGAGACGAAAATCGTCTCCTTTATTTTTGCTAACCTAAAGTTCACAGATGTAAACTTTAGGTTACTTGACACATTATGGTATTTATGCTAAAATTTTATCGTATCAAGCTTTTAGAGGGATGAACAATGAAATTTTTATTATCACTTTTGTTTTGTGTTTTTATGTCTTTTTTTGCTTTTTAGCAATAAAGCTTGCTTTTTGGATGGAAAAGATAGATAAGAAAGCAGACAAAGAAACACTTGGCTTTGAAGTGGATGATTATAAAACTAACCGAAAAATTAGAGTAGTAAGTGTAATTATATTTTTTATTTTCGCAACTGTTGGATTACTATTTTTATTTTGGAAATAACGGTTTAAATTTTAGAGGAGATAGTTATGTCGAAAAAACATCAAAAAAGAAATTTGGCGAAGCTTACAGAAAAGCAAGAAAAGCATGCTTTAGAAAATCAAAGAGCAATTATTAGACGCTCAACGGTTGAATACTTAACAGGAGTTATACTTTTTCTTGTATTATCGATATTAGTTTTAATTGCGGGATTAAGTGTAGAGGATGCTTCTCATTCAAACAGAATTGTTTTTATTGCTTTTCCTATGGTTTTAAGTATATCTGTTGCTTTTGCTGCGGTTTTTGTTTGTCATTATATCATATATGTGAGGTTTAATAAAATCCAATATGATAGCGAAGAAACTATATGCATTGATTGTAAAGCAATAAAATTCAAAACAGTACCAATATCAAGGTATAATTTTGAAATTATATGTGTAATTCTAATAGATAATGACAGGCAAAAGTACTATTATATTTCAAATGAGCAATTTGCAAGTAAGCAAGTTTTTAAATCAAAATTCTTAGGAAATAAAGTGAAGCTAAATTGCTATAAAGGAACAAACTTTATAAAGACTTATTCTGCTACACAATAAAAGCAACTGCGTGTCAAAATGCAGTTGCTTTTAGATTTATATTAGTCCTGTAAAATTCTTTTGTCTTAAATATTCGTAAACTGCAATAGCACAGGAATTTGACTGATTTAGTGAGCGCAAGCCCTCTTTCATAGGAATACGAAGACATCTATCGGGATATTTGTTTAGTAATTCCTCGGGCAAGCCACAGCTTTCGCGACCAAAAAAGAAATATACATCGTCGCTATATGAAATGTCGGTATATCTATTGTGTGCTTTTTTAGAGAATAGATAAAAGTTGCAATCGGGATTTTTCTCGAAAAATTCCTCTAAATTCTCATAATAAAAGATATCTAAATGAAACCAATAATCCATTCCTGCGCGCTTTAATTTTGCATTATCTATTGTAAAGCCAAATGGCTTAATCATATGTAATCTTGCGCCACTTGAAGCACAGGTTCTTGCTATATTTCCTGTGTTTTGTGGGATTTCAGGCTCTAAAAGAACAATGTTTAGCATTTAATCACCTCAAAAGTATTATACTTTTTTATCGTATAAATGTCAATAAAAAGAAAACAATAATTAAATTTTTTAAATAATGGTGGAAATTTGAAAAATAATATTGTATAATATAATTTGTATATCTATGGAAGGACGCCAAATTTGGCATAATTTAATGGGACTTATAACAAAATTATTCGGCACATACAGTGACCGTCAAATCAAAAAAATTATTCCTATCGTTGATAAAATCGAGGCTTTAGAGGAGGATGTAATAAAGCTTTCTGATGCTGAAATGAAAGCGAAAACAGATGAATTTAAGACTCGTTTATCAAACGGCGAAACACTTGACGATATTTTGCCTGAAGCATTTGCATTAGTTAGAGAAGCATCAAAAAGAGTACTTGGCAAAAGGCCGTTCAGAGTACAGCTTTTGTGCGGTATTCTTTTACACCAAGGCAGAATTGCGGAAATGAAAACAGGTGAAGGTAAAACTCTTGTTGCAGTTATGCCTTCATACCTTAATGCGCTTACAGGAAAAGGCGTTCATGTCGTTACAGTAAACGACTATCTTGCTCGTTTAGGCTGTGAGGAAATGGGCAGAGTTCATGAGTTTTTAGGCCTTACCACAGGTCTTGTTGTACACGGTCAGACAAGAGAGCAAAAGCAATATGCATATAATTGCGACATTACCTACGGTACAAATAACGAGTTTGGCTTTGACTATCTTCGTGATAATATGGTTACCTATAAAGAGGATATGAGTCAAAGAGGACATGTGTTTGCTATCGTTGACGAGGTCGACTCAATTCTTATCGATGAAGCAAGAACTCCTCTAATTATTTCAGGCGCAGGTCAAAAATCAACTGAGTTATATGACAGGGCCGATGAATTTGTGCGCAGACTCCGTAAGCTTGTTATCAAGGAGCTTGATGCAAAGGCTGAGCACGAGGATATTGAGGAAGATTATGTAATTGATGAAAACGCCAAAACTGCAACCTTAACAAAGCACGGTGTTGAAAAGGCAGAAAGATACTTCGGTATCGAGAACTTGACTGATAATGAAAATAACGAGCTTTATCACCATATTCAACAGGCTTTAAAGGCGCACGGTATTATGCATAGAGATACCGACTATGTTATAAAGGACGGTCAGGTTGTTATTGTTGATACATTTACAGGTCGTTTAATGCCCGGTAGAAGATATTCTGACGGATTACACCAAGCAATTGAGGCTAAGGAAAAGGTTAAAATTCAAAGAGAAAACAGAACAATTGCTACAATTACATTCCAAAATTACTTTAGAATGTACAAAAAGCTATCAGGTATGACAGGTACTGCCTTATCCGAGGAAAACGAATTCAGAGAAATCTATGACCTTGATGTTGTTGTTGTACCAACCAATAAACCGATGATAAGAATTGACCATAACGATATTGTTTTCAAAAGCAAGGAAGGCAAGGACAAGGCGATTATTAATAAAATCAAGGAATGTCACGCAAAGGGACAGCCTGTGCTTGTCGGTACTGTTTCAATTGAAAAATCAGAGGCTTTGTCAAGAAAATTAAAGGGCGCTGGCATACCTCATACTGTTCTTAATGCTAAGTATCACGAAAGAGAAGCGGAAATTGTTGCGCAAGCAGGTAAATTTGGCGCAGTTACTATTTCAACAAATATGGCAGGCCGTGGTACTGATATTATGCTTGGCGGTAATGCTGAATATCTTGCAAAAAGAAAAATGAGAGATGACGGATATGATGAGGAAACTGTTGCACTTGCAACAGGAAGCTCTCAATCTGTATCTGACGAGGTATTTGAAGCAAGAAAAGTATATTCTGAGCTTTACAACCAATTTAAAAAGGAAATTGAGCCTGAGGCGGAAAAGGTCAGAGAAGCAGGCGGTTTATTTATTATCGGTACAGAAAGACACGAGAGCCGCCGAATTGATAATCAGCTTCGAGGTCGTGCCGGTCGTCAGGGAGATCCGGGTGAATCGTGCTTTTATATCTCATTTGAGGACGATTTAATGCGCCTTTTCGGTGGAGAAATGATTTACAATACTGTAAGCAAAATGGGAATGGATGACGATATGCAGCTTGATTTCAAGATCGTATCAGGACATATCGAAAGAGCTCAAAAACGCTTAGAGGACAGAAACTTCCACCGCCGTAAGAGTGTTCTTTCCTATGATGATGTTATGAATCAGCAAAGAAATGTTATATACTCACAAAGAGCCGATGTTTTGGAAGGAGTTGACCTACATTCCAAAATTGAAAATATGATTAAAAGCACCATTACA
>JAFQAM010000305.1 GCA_017416885.1 Clostridia bacterium
ACATCATTTATCCCATGTGGTGCAAAATTACCGTTTATCGCGCTTATCGCAGGCGCAATATTCGGCGGCACTTGGTGGATTGCGCCTGTTGCATACTTTATCGGTATGGCATCAGTAATGATTTCAGGTATAATCCTAAAGAAAACAAAGCTCTTAAAGAGCGAGGTAACACCGTTTGTAATGGAATTACCTCTTTACCATATGCCAACACTCAAAAATCTATTAAGAAACACTTGGGAAAGAGGATGGTCCTTCATTAAAAAGGCAGGCACAGTAATCCTTCTATCCTCAATTGTAATTTGGTTTATGTCAAGCTACGGCTTTAACGGTGGCAAGCTCCAAATGGTAGAAATGGACGAGAGCTTGCTTGCATACCTCGGTAGAGGCATCGCTTGGATATTTGCGCCAATCGGCTTTGGTAATTGGCAAAGCGCAGTTGCAGCAGTAACAGGACTTGTTGCAAAGGAAAATATCGTAGCAACCTTAGCCAGCTTATTTACAAAAGACGGTATTACCGTATATCAATCATTAGCGCAAGCATTTACAAAGCCGGAGGGCTTTAGCTTCTTAGTATTCAATCTTCTTTGTGCGCCTTGCTTTGCAGCAATGGGCGCAATTAAGAGAGAAATGAATAGCGGTAAATGGACAGCATTTGCAATTACATATCAATGTGTATTTGCTTACCTTGTAGCATTCATTTGCTATCATTTCGGCAATTTATTCTCAGGCGCAATTTGGAACGGAACAATGAATACAGCGTGGGGCATTATAGGACTCATCCTTGCAGTAGCCTTGATAGCATTCTTTGTATTCGCAATTGTAAGACTTGACCAAAGAAAAGCAAAATCAATTAAATAAAACAAAATTCCAAGAAAGGAGCAAAATATATGTGGTTTGTTGAAAATTTAGGCTCAATCGCAGTAGGATTGGTTTTAATTGCAATAGTAACATTTATAATTGTAAGCAACATAAAAGGCAAGAAGAAGGGCAAGTCTAATTGCGGATGCGGTTGCTCAAGCTGCTCCATGAACGGTATTTGCCACAAAGCAGAAGAAAATAAATAAACATACAAACATACAAAAGCATAAATCATCGCAAAAAACTTCTTATATAGTTCACTCTTAAAGCCATGAGAGCAAAGCGATGAATAACTCCAAAAAACCGCTATCTCCGTGATAGCGGTTTTTAAATATAACTAAAATTGAGCGTTTTCTGTCAAGACAAATTCAAAATTCTGTGCTATAATGATATCACAAACATACAGCTGAGGTTTGAATAAAAAATTGGAGGTCTATTTGTGGAAAATAGCGAGCTTATTACAAAAGCATTAAACTATATAAAGCTTGCAAGCAAGAAAAACGACATCACAATAGATGATGTGGCAAAATATGCAGGCTTTTCAACAGATTATTTTAACCGTATTTTCTTTGCGCATACAGGTTTTAACATAATGGAGTATGTCCGTTTCAGTAGACTTAAAAAAGCAGCCCAGCTTTTAAGAGGAACAAATAACGATATTCTTGATATTGCATTGGAATGCGGATACGAAGCGCACGAAAGCTTCTCAAGAGCGTTTAAAAATCAATATGGTATGTCACCAAGCGAATACAGAAAAAGATACGAAAAAATTGAAGCTTATTACGGCGATTTTAACAACGACACCGTTGGAGCAAGGCTTTTGCACGAATTTAAGGATTTTAAAATAGCGGATAGCGACGAGGTAATCGATTACCTATTAGAAACAGACTCACTCCGCTACGGATATGTAGCCGTCTGCTTCCGTGCAAATGGCGGAGTAGCGCTTTATAACGGCGAAAGCTTTAAGGATGGCTTCGTTTGGTTTACTGAATGGGATAATCATTTTGACGGCGAAATTATTTGCGATAATTGGGATAAAATCGCACAGTATAAGAAAATCTTTTCAGATCAAAGATTTAATTTATCACTTTATACACTATCAACAGACGAAGATATTAAAAACGAATTATCCAAGCGTGGCATTATAATTAATAGCATTAAACGCCGTCAAAGTAATGCTTATACAGGCGATATATTCGAGTTTAAATCACTTAATAATATCTCTATGCGACTAATAAAATACGAGGATATCAGTCTTGTAACTAATTTTTTTAAGGAAAGATATCCGAATAGAGAAGGTATTTCTCCAAGATTAAAGCATTTGGAGCATGAGCTATATCAAAGAGATAAATTAGGCAATACAGAGCATTCAGTATTTATGTTTGGTATATTCAAGGATAATCGTTTGATTGGAATAAGCGACGGAGCATTACAAAATGTACACGGATTTACAATTAATAACTGTGTTGTAACATCAATTCTACCTGAATTTGAAACAGAAGAGCTTTATCAGTATGCATTTAAATTTGTCACAAATAAAGCGCTTGAAAGGGGAGCTTTACCTGTTGACGATACGCAAACAGAAAACACTCCCCTTGAAAACAAAAGCGGAGAATTCAACTCTGTTGATATCGGATATAAAACAATTATTAATATCTATATTTTAAATTAACCTCACTAAAATAATGCGAAAAACAAAAACAGAAATTTCAAACGAAATTTCTGTTTTTGTTTATTAAATTATTTGAATTATTCCTTATCAGCAAATGCCTTACCGCAAGCAGGGCAGATTAATTCCTCAGGATCAAGCTCATTGTCAAAGCAGATTGTCTCTGAGCAGTGTGGGCACATAGCTTCCATATACTCACAGTTCTCGCACTCGCGATCGCAGTCGCAATCGTCATCATCACCGCAGCCGCAAATATCCTCGTCGTAGCAATCGCAGCAGTCACAATCATCCTCGCAATCCTCGCAGTCGCAACAATCGCAATCATCATCCTCGCAATCGTAGATGTATTCCTCAGCCTCGCCAAGATCGTGGTCAAG
>JAFQAM010000306.1 GCA_017416885.1 Clostridia bacterium
AAATATAAGCCAATAAAAACAAACGGCAATCCAAACAACGGAAAAATATTAAATGCTGATGAATCTGCCTCATTTGTCGCTAAAAAAGCACTAATCACCCAAAATATTGAAAATGAAAGCCATACTATTCCAAATAATGTAGTGAAAATATCATTTACAGTAAAAACGAACCGTTTACAAGGCTTATCACACCATAAAATATCTTCATTTACATCTAAATAAGGCTTTATTTGTAGCTGTAAATCATATGTATTAGTAGTCACAGTATTCCTCCATAATTTTTCTAAATACATTGTACCATATTATATAATATTTTTCAAGATAAATTTATCTTGACTGAAGCATATTTAAATGCTAAAATAAATAAGTAAGGCGGTGATAAAATGAAAATTGCTATTATCAGTGGCGCATCCTCGGGAATAGGCTTAGAGCTTGCAAAACTACTTGACAACGATTCGCTTGATGAATTATGGTTGATTGCGAGAAATACCGATAAATTAAGCAAGCTTAACACAGAATTAAAAACAGAAGTCAGACTTTTAACCTTAGATTTACTAAATGAAAAATCCTTTGATGAAATAAAAGATTTATTAAATCAGCTTAAACCTGAAATAAAATATTTAATATGCTCAGCAGGTGTAGGATTCAATGGAAGCTTAGAGTCTTTAACAGAAAAGCAAATTTCTCAAACAATTGCGCTTAATTGCTCTTCTCTATCAATTTTAAATAGAATATCCTTAAATTATTTGACCGAAGGCTCAAGAATAATCAATATTTCATCAGGCGCAGCTTTTACACCACAACCATACTTTTCTGTATATGCCGCATCCAAAGCATATGTAAACAGCTTTTCAAGAGCAATAGGACAGGAACTAAAGTCAAGAAAAATATATGTAACCGCTGTTTGCCCGGGGCCTGTTGACACTCCATTTTTCTCATCCTTAGATGGTGTGAAGGAATACAAAAAGAAATTCCTTATTTTGCCTAACAAAGTGGCAATCGGTGCATTAAAAGCGTCACAAAGAAAGAAAAAAATTTATACACCAACAATTTCAATGAAGCTTGTTCATTTAGCATCAAAGCTTATGCCAACCTCGCTAATTTTAAAATTTTATAAAAATTAGATTTTACATGAAATAGAGCTTGCTTTTTATGGCAAGCTCTATTTTGATTTAATCTATATATTCTGTTACTTTGTTTAGTAAGGCTTTAAATCTTTCCGTTTCTCTGATTGGATTTAGCCATTCCCACCCCTCTGAATTACTAAGAATATTATATATAGTTTGCATATTCATTTGTTTAAAATCATCATCTACTGTTCTTGTAATTAAATCAAGAGAAGGACAATTATATTTTAAGACAGTTCCTACGGGTATATTACAAATTTTAATATATAAATCAACTGCTTTTTCAAGCGCTTCAAATCCTTCTTCAATTTCTCCGGAGCCAACAAGTCCTCCCGCTAATCTCAGATATCCCATTGCTCTTTCTTGAAGCCATGCATCCATTTTCTCATCAGGATTGCTCATAACATCAATAATTCCAAGAATTACTCTTTGACCTTCTGCGCGAGATTTTGCATTTTTATATGTTTTTGCATCTCTTTTACAAAAATCTCTGTTAAAAATATCCTCTAATGCATATATAATGTTCCATTGAATTTGCTCATTGTATTTTTCTATCTCGTCCCGATAATTATATCGCGATGTCAAAATACTTGGCAGGGATGTATAGAAGGACTCGCTTACATATTTTGTCCAGCTTTCAAGCTTATCCTCATCCTCTACTCTGATCATAACTCTTATACAACCTATACGATAGATTCCATCAATAGATTTATCATTTTCTATCACAAATTTTGCGTATTTACGCATAGCTTCAATATTTTTCTTAGAGCATTCAAGCCCCATTCTATGATATAAGCTACATATCTTCCATTGAAAAAATACATCCTTGGGAAAGCTCTTTATAGCTTCTATTAATGTCTTTTCAAATCTTTTGAAATCATCATCAGAATATATATTTTGTTGTTCTTTGATGGCTTTTAAATATTCTTGTCTCTTATATTCTACGGTTGTTTCATCAGTACCAAAAAGCACATCAGTTGTTACTTCAAAATAATTAGCAATTAACGGAATAAGCTCCACATCAGGATAAGCAAGATCATTTTCCCATCTGCTTACAGATTGATATGTTACATTCAAAACCCTTGCTAAATCCTCTTGCGTAATATTCTTTTCCTTTCTTAGCCTTTTAATTACTTGCGATATAGGCAATCTCATATTTTCACCTCAATTAAATATTCAAAGTGCACCTTGTAACTATATTGTAATGCATAACTTACTATATTTCAATAACTTATCAAGCATAGCCGTCTAAATTGTTAGGTGAATTTTACAATTAAATTTAAAAGCTACTGCCATTTCTGACAGTAGCCTATAATCATTCAGAATATTGTTTTAAATTTTCTACTACATTTATAAATCTTTTGTTATCTCGGATTTCATTATATCTTTCTCCATCTAAGCGGTCAAGCATGTAATAACATACATTATGCACAACAGCTTCGTGAAAATCAGGATTAGGATATGGATATTCGATTTTATTTACAAAAACAGACTTAAATGTTCTTCCACGATCATTTTCCTTTGATTTCACATCATCAATTGCGTGCTTACACATTTGTTCAAGAGATAAAAGTGTGTCTTCCACCTTTCCTTGAGCAATTTGATATGTGGAAAGAAGCCAACGATTAAAAGCTAACATATTATTATGGTACATAAAATCGCCCTCATATATCAAATCCATTATTTGATATGCAACCTGAAACATTTTTATCTTATCATCCCAAGTACTTTCATCATTTGGTAAATCATCACAAAGAACAAGAGAGTTGATGCCTGTTAAAAGCTCTGATGCAAGCTTATCAATATAATCTTGTATATAATAATAGCTTTTTCCGTCTCCGATACCACTGCTCAAAATGTTTTCGCGACACCACTTTAGTTGCGGTGATTTACTTGCTATTTCAAAAGCTTTTTCAGAATTTTTAAAGCCTTGCGCATATAGAACTGTAAGTCCCCAAATGTTACTGTATCTAACATTCTCCGTTGTATTTTCTTCCATAAGAGAAAGATGAATCGCTTCTGCTTCCTTCATTTTAGATTTGTCAGGAGACTCTTCCCAAAGAGTATTTCCTAAGCATTGTGCAAGATTTAACCTCAATTCATCATCAGACGGATATAAAGAAACTGCATATCTTGCATATTCAAGCTGTTCTTTGTAGTCCGCAACCTCTTCAAGTCTTTTTATCTCTTGCTTTATTTGCTTTAAATTCTCTTCCTTTTCAGACAGTCTATATCCTATCAGCTCATCAACAGAAATATTAAAGTAATCAGCAAGAGCAGGTAGAAATTCTATATCAGGATAGCAAATCGCGCTTTCCCAACGAGAAATTGCCTGCGGACTTACATATAATGCGTTAGCTAACTGTTCCTGCGTTACATTATTTTTCTGTCGTAAGGTTTTAATAATTGTTCCTATTTTCAAATTCATAACTGAACCTCCAAAATTGATTTTGTAAGCTTACAATTACATTATAATCTACAATTGGAGATTTTTCAATTATCTATTTGTTGTTTATGCTATAAATCATTTGTTAAGTTATAACATAAAAATCAAGTGCATTTCTGCACTTGATTTTTGTTTATAGAGGTCTAAATGATTCAAGCCCGTATTCTTTATATGTTTTATTATACTGCTCTAAAAATAGTTGCGGCTGCTTTACAAAATCCTCTCCGTTTGCTAAGGATACAATTTCGTATGCTCTTGTTATATTCTTATCACATCTTTCTTTATCATTTAATTTTAAATAACAGCCTGCAATTTGCAAATAGCAGCACATATGATTAGTTTGAATGCCGTTGAATAAATATGATTCAGGACAAATTTTGTCGGATATCATAAATCTCTCAATTACATCCTTGCCCTCGATAAAAGATTTTAAAGCGGTTTTGTAATCACCTGTTTCAAAATATCCTTCGCCTTCCATTATGCAAGCCAAGAAAAGCTCTTGATGCTCAATGATTTTCCAATCCCTCGCTTCCTTCAATCTATCATTGCCTTTTAAGGAATAGGATGAAACGCGCATTCTATCATTAAGAAGGTAAGGATACATATACGGAAGTGTATCAATGATTTCTTTTGCATCCTTATATCTGTTTTGCATTAAATATAAGGATGCTAAATCAGCTTTTGCGCTACAAACACTAAAAATATCAGTGGCTTCAGCGATTATCTTATGCGCAATAGAAATTGCTTTATTAGTGTATTCCATTCTACCGTAAGTTCTGATATGACATTCATATAATGATAACAATTCACGCATAATTATATCATTATCAGGATAATCTGCTAATGCATCAACAAGTATTTTTTCGCACTTAATAATATCATTCCAAAAATATTTTTTAGAGCTATCAATTATTTCGTTTACCTTTTGTGCTGATTTAGCCTTGTCATATCCCATAAGCTCGTCTATGCTTACATCGAAAATGTTTGCCAAAACAGGTATAACTGTTATATCAGGATAGGCTGTTTCAGTTTCCCACCTTGATATCGTTTGCGGTGTTACATTAAGCTTTTCAGCAAGCTGCTCTTGAGTTAATTTATCTCGCTTGCGTAATTCTTTGATTTTCATTCCAATACAAATAGTCATAATATTTCTCCTTGTTCTATTGACAGGAGTGATATAACCGGTTCTTCACTTTGTCAACCTTATTATAGCATATCGTAAACCATTGAACAATATCATATTTGTTGAAAAAAATAAATTTTCGGTTGAGTTTTTAAACTGTTATGTATTGCTTAATATTCTTTTTCTAATTACCTCAAAATCATTTTCCAATGATTTATCAAAAAATATTAAAGATAATGATTCTAATGTATCTAAAAGCTTTTTGGCATATTCTTTCACACCTAATATATAATCATCACCTACCATAGAGTGATAGAGCAATGCTTCTTGACATTGTTCAAGCCTCGGCATATTATTTGCAAGCGCCTCAATTCTTTCGTAATTTTTTAAATCCCTGTAAATATAACATAAAATTTGCGTCGCATCATATTTATACTGTAAATTATTTGAGTATTTTAATATATACTCACCGTAATTTATCAAACTTTCTCTGTATTTATGATAATCAGATAACTCAGTAGCCATACTGTAAGCTTGTATAAGCTCCATTATTATATTTTCGTTATTCGGATATCGTTCTACTGCCTTTTCTAACAAGACTATTTTATCACTAATATTTTTGTTTTTTGACTCCTCTATAATCCTGTTTATTTCATTTAGAGTGGAAATTTTGTTGTCAGTTAGAAGAGCATCACAGGACACACCTAAAACTTCAGCCAGCTTAGAAATAGCTGTTACATCAGGCAGAGTTTCATTTCTTTCCCATTTAGAAACCGCCTGATACGAAATATATAGCTCTGTTGCAATTTTCTCCTGTGTTATTCCCTTTTCTGTTCGAAAATATTTAATTCTTTCTCCAATAGTCATAGTATTCTCCTCCTTTATTACAATTAAATTTTAACACAATCTCATACATCATTCAATAACCGGTTTGATTAGAAAAAATTAAACAATTAGTTGAAAAAAAACAAGCGCGCCAAAAATGCGCGCTTGCTCCCCTTTGCTATTTGCTTAAACGATTATATGCAGTTATAAATCTGACATTATCCCTTATAGAATCATAAATTGTGTTTTTATCAATTTCATTTTTATATCTAAGTAAAGTAGTGTAGCTTCCACACAAATTTTTCTTCATACAAGGTCTTTGATTAATTAAAATATTTTTATATTCATATTCGTAAGGTAAATTATTGTAAGCTATCCAACCATCAATTGATTTTTCAAAGCACGCTAATGCTCTTTCATTATCATTAATAGCCAAGTATTCCCTTGTTAATTGTTCATTAAACTGTCCAACATAAAACACAAATTCACCAAGATCATTTTCATCAAACATAGCATTAAATATGTCTTGTTGCTTTTTGATTATGGCAATTTTTTCTTTTGGTGAAACATTATAACCCTGAATATCATTTTTAGAGTTTGCAAGAATTCCAATATAAGCATTCAAATGCCACCATTTATCTACAATATCGCTTTGCATCATTATTTTACCTTCAACCGATGAATAAGGATATACATTAAACCAATTCCAGTCTTGTCCATATTCAATGTATTTATCCATAAAAGCGAGCTTATCTTCGGTAGATTTTAGCCCTAAAATATGACTTGAAGCATCTGAAAGCAATGCTTTATCGGTACAATTATTTAGTACAAGCTTGCACAAGCGTTCAATTTCCTCTTTATCGCTTTGGGATCCGTAAACCTTTAACGCATTTACATACAGCATAACAATACGATAATCGTATGAATAATCCTCATATGCAATTTTTGCAACCTCTAAAGCCTTTTGCCCTTGATCTTTAGCCGTTAAAGCGTTATATTCTTCAATATACTGTAAAATGCGCTCCTCAGCTATAATTCTATCATTGCCAAGCAAGGCATCAACTGTTACACCAAAGTAATTTGCAATCGATGGAAGCATAGAAATATCAGGATATGCATCACCTCTTTCCCATTTTGAAATAGACTGAGGTGAAATATGCAAAACATCCGCAAGCATTTCCTGTGTTAGACCGTTGTCTTTTCGTAATCTTTTAATATTTTCACTAATACAAATTTCCATTATATTACTCCTTTAAAGTTTAATCGTAGCTGCTACAATTACATTATAAGACTAAAAATAAGTAAAATCAATAACAAAAATTTAGAATAAAATTCTACTGTTAATAGAAAAATGAACGCATAAAAATATGCGCTCATTTTATATTAATAATTAATATTTTCCATATACTTAATGCTCATTTCAGCGCATTCCAAGCGAGATTTGCCCATTGATGGCTCATCCTGCTCTGCAATAATCCAAGATGCTCCAGCATCCTTAGCTGCATCAACTATATCTTGAATATTTTGCTTGCCGTAGCCAAGTGGTCTATATTCAAAGGTGTTTACAACCTCTTTTTCTTCGCTTTCAATACCAATAAGCTTATACATATTAGCATTTTTTTCGCCTGTGAAATCCTTTAAGTGAACAACAGGTGCTCTGCCTGTATATTTGCGAACATATTCAGATGGATTTACACCTGCTACATTAACCCAACAGGTGTCAATTTCTGTCTTTAATAAATCAGCGGAAACCTCTGTATAAAGCTCATCTAATGCATAAGCACCGTTTGTAGTCTTAACAAATTCAAAATCGTGGTTATGATAAAGTAATGTAATACCGTATTTATTGCAAACATCACCAATAACCTTAATATTTGCAACCACCTCATCATATTTATCTGTGCCATATCTTAATTCATTTGGTAAATAAGGAATAGCTATGTATTCACAACCGATTTCCTTGTAGGTTTTAACGGTTTCCTCAATATCAACCATCAAATCTTGATAAGCTACATGAGCAGAAATTGGAATAAGGTCCGCTTCCTCGAACATTACTTTAACCTCTTTACCGCTTTTTCCGTAAAGTCCTGCAAGCTCGCCTCCCTCATAGCCCATTTCTCTAACCTTCTTAAGAGTGCCTAAAAAATCCTTTTCTAAATCTTCTCTTACTGAATATAATTGTAAGCCTAATTTCATATTACACCTCATATATTTTAATAAAATTTTTAACAATTTCAATTGATTGATTAGCAGCCTTTTCTGCAAATGTCATATAGTCCATTTCAGCACCGTCCCCGTCAGAAATAGCTCTCAAAATTCCAAAAGGAATATTGTTTACATAACAAGTATGACCG
>JAFQAM010000307.1 GCA_017416885.1 Clostridia bacterium
ATCTCAGAGCGAATAAATCCGTAGAGAATTTTTTCGAGCTTTGGCGCAGACAGTTAAAAAACTTTCAAGACAAAGGTCGGACAAAGGCTCGCGGATTTATCGTTCTGAGACAAATGTGTTCGATTCCCGTAAGGCTAGCCATTAGCGAGGTTAGATGTAACAAGCTTTAATGACGATATTAGAAAAATTTTTGTAAAACAAAAGCGATACTTTCGGCAAACACCGATTGTATCGCTTTTAATTTAGATAAAACCTTGTTAAGTTAAATCTTGCTAACTGATGATACCTGGCGGCTAACTGCTATAAACAAAAAACCGAGGAGAAATCCTCGGTTTTATTGTTTATCATTGTGGCTTTTGAGCTGCTTCTTCTTGCTCAGCTGAATATCTGTCGTTTACATTACCGATAACCACATAGATTGGGTTTTCTGATACATCAACTGAAACATAGCCATTTTCAGGAATTAAGTTAGTATCGTCACCGCTGATTGTATATGTGTGCGGTTCAAGAACCTGACCGTACTCGGTTGTAACTGCTCTGTGATCCTCGAAGTTGTTTGTTACAAGTGTAACATCCTTGCCTGTATCACCAACATAGAGCTTGTAGCCGTTAACCTTTGTTCCGTTAGATGTTGGGCACCAGAGTGTATATCCGTAGTTGCCCTCATCGTCTGCAAATTCGTAAATCCAAACATCATCATTGCCTGAATCAAGCTCTCTTTGGAATCTCATATCCTGAAGAACTCTCTTCATTGTATAAAGAATGAAGTAGGATTCCTTTGGAATCATCTTACCTGTTGGCTTATGATCGATAAGCTTGCCTGTTACCTCGTCGTATGTATCTTCAATTTCAAGAGCATAGACACCGCAGGTGCCGTACTTACCGTATGTAAATCTATCGTCTGCCATATCCTCTACCATGTACATAGTAGCCTTGTCTACGCCTGAAGCAGCAAGTGCAAGGTATGCTCTTGCAAGCCACATAGCTTGAACCTCACGGCCGCTATATTCGCCGTATGCGTGAGCAGATGTCATTGTTTCATAGCTTTGGTTTGTATCCCAACCGAACTCAGTAACCCATACCTCAACATTTGGATAGTACTTATCTCTGAATTCAACAAGCTTAGACATAGCGTCGATAAGTCCGAATTCCTCAGGGCTTACACCAACGCAAATTTGTTGTCCGTTTAATGTAAAGTATTTACCGAAATATGTATGTACATTGAATGCGTCCATAGCGATGCATCCATCTGTACGGTTAGCCTTCATCCAATATACCATAGAGGTAATATAGTTACTACCGATACCTGCAAGACCTGCCATAGCCAACTTGAAGTCAGGGTCAGCGTTCTTACCGCCAAGGAAGTAGCTGAAGTCTTCAGGATTGTAAACATCTGCCAAGATTGTTCTTTGGTGTCCGTCGTATGCTGCTGATGTTAAAGCTGCAAGCTGATAAGGTGTTGCACCGTTTTGGTCCTCACCGTTTGGCTCGTTACCAAGCTCAATCCACTGTAAGCAGTTAAGACCAACCTTAGCTGTTCCCATTGAGTGATTTCTTACATTGTCAAGCAAGTAGCCCATTCTTGATGAACCGTATCTTGCTGCATATTGGTATGCTACATCCGCATATGCTGCGTATGTTTCAGGCTTAAACTTGTCAGCCTCTGATGCGATTTCCGCTGAAAGCTTGCCGGTAATTCTATCATAATTTCTTGCGGGATTTGTGCTCTCGTTCCATTGTAAGCAAGGAATGATAGTTAAGAAGCTATATCTGTTTGTATAGTTCCAGTCAAAGTCTGCCATTGAGGATGTTGCCACAACAGTAGCCTTCTTTGGGAAGCCTGCCCATGAGTATACCCAACCTAAGTTTACATACTCACGAAGTACACCGAAGCACGCAAGCTCTGTTGGTGTGGTGTTACCACCGCCACCGGCAGTAAATCCACAAGCGCCCATAAAGTTACCGATTGTTGGGAGCTCTCTTTGTGTGTTGTTGCTAATCTTGTCGCCTTCACCAATTGCATAACCGTAAATTAATACCTCAATTGGAGCCTGTGACTTATTTCTTTGTGATACATCTTCCTCGAGAGATGTATCGCAGTAAGCAATTTGAACATATCTTGTCGCTTTCTTAACATCAATTCTTGTCCAGCCCCTTGGATCCGGATTTTCGTTTGTATAGTGAATACAGTCCCAAGCCTCAAGAGTATCGTAGTTAGCAGCCTTTGAAGAGGTGTTAACTGAGATAGGATATGATTCATTGCCGTAATAAACATAAATCGCTTCTACATAGTAATCTGACTCAAGGTCGATAATCGGGCGGAGTGTCATACCGTACTTTGCGTGTGTGGTTTCATGCGGAACGAATGAACCCGGAGTTAATTCTCCCGCTCCCCAATAGTACTTTGGAACCTTGGAGTTTGGCATACCGCTAATGATATTGTGGTATGGGTCAGCAATGTTTTGCTCATCAATAAGCTGATTGAAGCTCTTGATAACCTCACCGCAATATATAGTATCGCTCTTAGTTAAATCAAGTGGAATGATTTCAATACCGCCTGCGCGGATTGTGAGCATTTCGCTATAAAGAGTTGATGATGCAGAATCTACTGATGCCTTAACTGCGATATAATGCTTGTTGTCTGCATCCGCCTTAAGGTTATTGATAACCGCTACATGAGTTTCCTTATCGTTAGTAATAACGAATTCAGCCTTCTCTGCGCTATCAAATGTTTCATCAGTGATTTCATTATCACTGTATCTGATATCAAACTTTAAATTGTTACCGATTGCATTGAATCTGATAGTAACCTTATTTTCGCCGATTTCAACTATTCTTAAATACTTAATAACCGGCTTAGCAGCGTTAAGCGGTGTTGCGCCGGGTTGATCAGGCTTATCACTTCCGCTATC
>JAFQAM010000308.1 GCA_017416885.1 Clostridia bacterium
AGCCGCAATCGCAGGACTTGACGCTATGGTTAAAGCTGCTGATGTTAAGCTGATTCATGTGGAAAAGCGCCTTGGCGGCAGGCTTGTAACAGTTGTCGTTGAAGGCGAGGTTTCCGCAGTTAAGGCTGCTCTCGAGGCAGGCGCGGCTGAGGCAAGTAAGGTAGGAAATGTCAAGTGCTGTGAGGTTATAGCACGCCCGCATCCCGATGTTATGAGATTTTTAACAACGGGCTGATTAATGATTTTTAAAGCGTAAGCTTTAGAATATAGCAAAAAAATAAAAATTAAAATAAATCTTATAGGAGGATTTAACAATGGAAGCATTAGGAATGGTAGAAACAAGAGGTCTTGTAGCTGCAATTGAAGCAGCTGATGCTATGGTAAAGGCTGCAAATGTAGTTCTTATCGGTAGCGAAAAGATCGGTAGCGGACTTGTAAGCGTTATGGTTCGTGGCGATGTTGGAGCAGTTAAGGCAGCAGTTGAAGCAGGTAGCGCAGCAGCAACATCACTTGGCGAGGTTATTGCAACTCATGTAATTCCAAGACCTCACGCAGATGTTGAGAAGCTTCTTCCATCTATTAAATAATAGTTGGAAAGTAATTTTTCAGCAACCAAAGGGCAAAAAATGCCCTTTGGCTACTGCAAAAGGACTTAAACGGTGTTTAAGTGTTTTTGCAGTAGGTGTCGCATAGCGACAAATAATTGCGACCTTCGGAGCAACTTCACTGCAACGATGTTGCGTTTCCCTGCGTTAGCAACTTTACTGAAGGTCCTTCAACTTCACTCCGTAGGAACTTCACTTTCTTGAACCGTCCGTCATGCAAGCGTGACATCTCCTTAACCATTAATAAAGGCGGTGTGAAGTTTTTGCATTGCAAAAGTGAAGTTTTGCGAGGCAAAGTGAAGTTTTACGAAGTAAAATGAATCGAGTCTTCGACTCAGTGAATTTATGCTTCGCATAATAAATTTTTGCGACTCTGTCGCAACAGAAAGGAAAACAAAAATGGATATTTCAACAGAAAAAATAGCCGAAATGGTAAAGCAAGCAATTCTTGAAATGAACAGCTCCAATAAATCTGAGACGAAGGACGGCGGTATTCCTATCGGTGTTTCAAACAGACACATTCATCTTTCAAAAGAGGACCTTGAAACACTTTTTGGCAAGGGCTATGAGCTGACTCCTATGAAGGATCTTTCTCAGCCCGGACAGTATGCTTGCAAAGAGCTATTGACTATTATCGGTCCGTCAATGCGTCCAATTGAAAATGTAAGAGTTTTAGGCCCTGTCAGAAAAGAGTCACAGGTTGAAATATCTGCAACTGACTCTTATGTTCTCAAGGTTAAGCCGCCTGTAAGAGAGTCGGGCAACATTAAGGACTCTGCGCCTATAAGAATTGTAGGCCCTAAGGGAATTGTAGAGCTAAATGAGGGCTGTATAATTGCAAACAGACATATTCATATGTCACCCGATGAGGCGGCGGTATTCGGTGTTAAGGACGGAGACTATGTGGATATTGATGTAAACGGAAAGCGCCGTACAAGATGGTTTGATGTACAGGTAAGAGTTCACAAGAACTTCCGTTTGGAAATGCATGTTGATACAGACGATGCAAACGCGGCAGGCATTGGTAATGGCTTTATTGTTACAATTGCTAAATAGTATAAAGAGAGGATAGAGAAATGTTTAAGGGAATTATCAGAGGAAACATAGTTTCCACAAGAAAGCAGGACTCCTTAGTAGGCAGTAAGTTTATGGAGGTTCAGCTTATTAAAAACGGCGAATTAACAGACGAATATATAATTGCAATTGACTCTGTTGGCGCAGGTATTGGCGAAACTGTTCTTATTACAACAGGAAGCAGCGCAAGACTTGCTCTTCACAACACAAATAGCCCAACAGATGCGGTTATTGTAGGTATAGTAGATTAAAATGAGGTAATGGCTAAAGGTTTTAGCCGAAAAGGTAAGAATGCAGAAGCTTAAGGATTTAATGCAAAATCTCGGCATTGTAGGTGCCGGCGGAGCAGGCTTCCCCTCTTACGCAAAGCTTGCGGAGGGGGCAGACCTCCTCCTTATTAACGGCTCGGAATGTGAGCCGCTTTTATACACAGACTATGTGATTTTAAAAAATGAACTCTCCTTGGTGCTTTCGGGAATCAGCGCGGTGCTTTCTCACACAGGTATTCCTAAAGCATTAGTTACAGTTAAGGAGCATACCGCAAAGGCTCTTGGATTTGAGGATGGCGAAAAGCTTGATGATAAAATTTTTACGCGTGTACTGCCCGATGTTTATCCGATAGGCGACGAGGTCGGCCTTACATATCAGGCAACAGGCAGACTTATAAAGCCCGGAAAGCTTCCGATTACAGCAGGCGTTATAGTATATAATGTTGAAACAATGTACAATCTTGGCAAAGGCATAAGATTTAATGAGCCTGTAACCGAAAAATACTTAACCGTAGGCGGCGCTATTAACGAGCCAACTGTAATAAAGGTAAAAATCGGCACTAAGATTGCTGACATATTTAAAAGACTTGACATAAAGCTGAGTGAAGGCTACACGGTTCTTGACGGTGGACCTTCAATGGGCAAAATTATAAATCCGAATACATATTCCGTAACTAAAACCACAAAGGGAATATTAATTCTTCCAAATGACACGCAAGCAGTTCTTTCAAAGCAAATGAACACAAAAATGGCGATTGCAAGAGCAGAAACAGCTTGCTGTCAATGTACAAGATGTACCGATATGTGTCCAAGAAATTTACTTGGTTATCCATTAGAGCCACACAAAATGGTTCGCACAGCCATGGGGGCGGCTGAGGCTATTCCGGATATGGTCCTTAGCGCCTCCCTATGCTGCGGCTGTGGCATTTGCGAGAGTCTTGCCTGCAGTCAAGGTATTTCCCCAAGAGCAGTTATTGACAATTACAAAGCGCTTTTAGCAAAAAATAAGCTTCGCTTTGATTTACCCGGGGAATACAGTGTAAGGGAAGAAAGAGACTACCGTATGATTCCGTCTAAAAAATGGATGAGTGTTCTTGGAGTTACAAAATTCGACAAAATAGCAGATTTTGGCGGAGAAATAGATAATATAAACAGAGTAGAAATTCCACTGAACAGACATATAGGCGCGCCAAGCGTTTCAATTGTTAATGACGGCGATTTTGTAAACAAAGGCGATTTGATTGCAGAAAGCGGAAGCGGTCTTTCCGTTCCTCAGCACGCATCAATATCGGGCGTTATCACACTTGGCAACAACAAAATAATAATTGATAGAATTAAGGATAGATAAAAATGTATAAGGCTATTGGCGTTATTGAATTAAAAAGCATACCAAAGGGCGTTGAGGCGGCAGATGCGGCTTTAAAAAGCGCAGGTGTTGAAATGGTTTCCTCTCATCCCTCATGCCCCGGAAAATACGAAATCGTGCTTACAGGCTCAATATCTAATGTTACCGTAGCGGTTGAGCATATCGAGAATAAATTTGACGGATATGTTATAGACGCATCAGTTATGGGACGAATAGACGAGCAGGTTATAAAAGCGCTTTTCGGCACACAGACAGGGGAGCAAAGCGGCTCTCTCGGAATAGTAGAGACCTTCTCAGCCGCAAGCGCAATTAAAGCGGCCGATATAGCGGTAAAAACCGCAAAGGTGGAAATATATGACCTCAGAGTATCAAGAGGTATGGGCGGCAAGGGCGTAGTAATGCTTACAGGCGAAATCGGCGATGTAACAGCCGCTATCGAAGCGGGAGCAAATTACGCAAAGAGCGTCTCAATGCTTTCATCATATACAGTTATTGCGGCTCCACATAAGGATTTGTGGAAGCAGATGTAAGGAGATATTATGGAAAACATTAAATTCATAATTGAAAAAAGCTCAAGAATTGAAAAGCTTATAAATAATCTTTACGAAAAAATGCCTGAAATTGAGTCTGCAAGAGGCAAGCTTGTAACAGAAAGCTACAAGATGACCGAGGACCTTCCGATTATCAGGCGCAGAAGCGCGGCTTTTGCTCATATTTTAAGAAATATTCCAATCGTAATAAGAGATAACGAGCTTATTGTAGGCAGCGCGACAATTGCTCCGAGAGGCTGTCAGGTTTTCCCCGAATATTCATACGAATGGCTTCTTTCAGAGCTTGATACAGTTTTCACAAGACAGGCAGACCCATTTTACATAAGCGAAAAAACAAAGGCTGAATTACGGGAGATTTTCCCTTGGTGGCACGGAAAAACCACAAGCGATTTAGCAAAGGCTAATATGGCTCCCGAGGCTTACGAGGCTTTTACCGAGCACGCGGTATTCACACCCGGCAACTATTTTTATAACGGTATCGGACATGTTTGCGTAGATTACGGCAAGGTTATGAAAATCGGTTACAGAGGTATTATCAAGGAAGCTGAAAATGCACTTAATAAGCTTGAAATTTCCGACGGTGATTATGTATCAAGAAGCAATTTTCTATATGCGGTAATTGAAAGCTGTGAGGCGGTTATTGAATACGCGCGCAGATACAGCGCTCTTGCTAAGGAAATGTCTTCAAGGGAAGCTAACCCCGAAAGAAAGCGCGAGCTTGAAATTATTGCGCGCAACTGCGCAAGAGTACCTGAGTTTGGCGCTACAAGCTTCTATGAGGCTTGCCAGACATTTTGGTTTATTCAGCTTTTATTACAGGTTGAGTCAAGCGGTCACTCAATCTCCCCCGGTAGATTTGACACCTATATGTATCCGTATTTCAAGAAGGACCTTGATGCAGGCAAAATCACATATGAGCAGGCGCAGGAGCTTCTTGACTGTCTATGGGTAAAATTCAACGATATAAACAAGGTAAGAGACGCAGCAAGCGCGGATGGATTTGCAGGCTACGGAATGTTCCAGAACCTTATTGTAGGCGGACAGAATATTCACGGAATGGACTCCACAAATGACCTTTCTTATATGTGTATTGAGGCGGCTATGCATGTACCGCTACCGCAGCCTTCTATCTCAATAAGAGTATGGAACGGCTCACCTGAGCCATTACTCATTAAGGCGGCAGCGCTTACAAGACTTGGCACAGGCTTACCTGCATACTATAATGACGAAATTATTATTCCGTCTATTATGGCAAGAGGACTTACCCTTGAGGATGCAAGAGACTATTGCATAATCGGTTGCGTTGAGCCTCAAAAATCAGGCAAAACCGACGGCTGGCACGATGCGGCATTCTTTAATATGTGCCGTCCTATGGAGCTTGCATTTTCAAACGGCTATGACAAGGGTAAAAAAATCGGTCCCGATACAGGCGATGTAGCTAATATGAAAACCTTTGAGGAGTTTTATGAAGCATATAAGACTCAGCAAAGCTATATGATAAAATTACTTGTAAATGCAAACAATGCAATAGATATGGCTCATATGGTCAGATGTCCCCTTCCGTTCCAATCCTGTATGGTTGAGGATTGCATCGGCAGAGGAAAATCACTTCAAGAGGGCGGAGCTATATATAACTTTACAGGCCCACAGGGCTTCGGTATTGCAAACAATACTGACGGCTTGATTGCAATTAAAAAGCTTGTATTTGAGGAAAAGAGATTTACTCTTGGAGAATTAAGAGATGCATTAAAGGCCAACTTTGGCTACGGTGTACAGGGCGCGCAGGCTGAAAGACTTACAGAAGAGATTGCAACCGAGCTTATGAAGCAGGGCGTTAATATAAACGCAGAAGCAATTAAGGTAATTTACAACGAGGTAACAACACAAGCCTCACTCAGTGATGAAATAAAAGCAAGATACAAGGAGATTAAACGCCTTATTGAGGAGGAAGCTCCAAAGTACGGCAATGAAATTTACGATGTAGATATGTTTGCCCGTGATGTTGCCAACAGCTACACTAAAGAGGTTGAAAAATATAAAAATGCCCGTGGCGGTATATTCCAGGCAGGACTTTATCCTGTATCCGCCAATGTTCCTCTTGGCGCAAGCACAGGCGCAACTCCTGACGGCCGTCTTGCTTATACTCCGCTTGCAGACGGTATCGGTCCTGCATCGGGTAGAGATATTAAGGGCCCGACTGCAACTGCAAATTCAGTTGCAAAGCTTGAGCAGGGAGTTGCTTCAAACGGTACGCTTCTTAACCAGAAGTTCCATCCGTCAGCCCTTGCAGGTATGAGTGGACTTAGTAAGTTTGTTGCTTTAATCCGTTCATACTTTGACCAAAAGGGAATGCATGTACAATTTAATGTTGTAACTAAGGAAACATTAATTGACGCGCAAAAGAATCCCGAAAAATATAAGACCTTAGTAGTAAGAGTTGCAGGATATAGCGCGCTGTTTACTACACTTTCAAAATCCTTACAGGATGATATTATTAATAGAACCGAGCAGGGATGGTGACGACGAAGTCGTCAGCTAAATTTACCCTTGGCAAGCTAAATTGCCTACGGCAGCTAAATTCGGCAAGCCGAGCTAAATTCGCTTGTAGGGTACGGGTTTTCCGTACCGCTGTAACGGGAGGGTCGACCCCTCCCCTACAATAGCAAATCTAATTTAGCTTCACGAAGTGAAATTTAGCTAATGCGAACGAATGTGAGCGTTAATTTAGCTACGAAGCGAAGCATAGTAATTTCGCTAAAAACGATACACACCTTGCGTACAAATACGAAAGAAACAAGGGCAAACATTGCATCACTATTCACAATGTGAATTACATCACTGTTTGCGAAGCAAATACTTCATGGTTGCGCAGCAAAACCACCTGCGGTGTCGATATATTTTGTCTTTGACAAAATTCGATATAATTTGCGTTGCAAATTTCGATATATGCTTCGCATTCGATATATTTTCGCGTTGCGAAAATGTGAGCTATCACTAAGAAAGGAGAGCAGTAATGAGCACAAAAGGCAGAATATTCAATATTCAGCGTTATTCAATTCACGATGGGCCCGGAATAAGAACAATTGTCTTTTTTAAGGGCTGCTTTATGAGATGTGCGTGGTGCTGTAATCCCGAATCTCAACGCAAGGAAATTGAAACAATTATTGAAAAGGATAAGGTTAAAACAGTAGGCAAGGATGTAACCGTATCCGACATTATGCCGGAAATACTTGCAGATATACCGTTCTACCGCAGAAGCGGCGGGGGAGTAACTCTTTCGGGCGGTGAAATTCTTTGTCAGGCTGATTTTGCAAGGGAGCTGCTTAAGGCTTGCAAGGAGGAGGGACTTCACACAGCGGTGGAGTCGGCTGCAAGCGCGCCGTTTTCCGAGATAGAAAAAATCCTTCCTTATGTTGACCTTTATCTTATGGATATAAAGCATATGGACAGTGAAAAGCATAAGGAATATACCGCAGTTGGCAACGAAAGAATACTTGAAAATGCCAAAAAAATAGCGGAAAGCGGTGTGGAGCTTATTATAAGAACGCCTGTAATTCCCGGCTTTAACGACACTCCCGAGGAGATAAAAGCAATTTCCCACTTTGCAAAAGCTCTGCCGAATGTAAATGAGCATCACCTGCTTCCTTATCACAGATTGGGCTCAGATAAATATAAGGGACTTGGCAGAAATTACGCGTTAAAGGAAGTTGAGCCGCCAACAAAGGAAAAAATGGAATATCTTTTATCGGTGGCGGAAACCTCAGGACTTAAATGTAAAATTGGAGGCTAACAATGGAGCTTAGAGAAAATATGAGAATAGTGCAGGAGTTAGTACCCGGTAAGCAGATAACTCTATGCCATATAATTGCAAATCCTGATGATGTGCTTTACACAAAATTAGGACTTGATCCAAAAACCGACTATACAAGAAGCGCAATCGGTGTTTTAACCGTTTCACCTGCCGAAAGTGCAGTTATTACAGCCGATATTGCTATAAAATCATCAGGGGCAGATATAGGCTTTGTTGATAGATTTACAGGAACACTTATTATTACAGGAAGCGTTTCAAGCGTTGAATCTGCTTTCTCTGCAATAAGAGAGTATTTTACCTCAAAGCTTTCCTATGTTTGCTGTGATATTACAAGAACATAATGAAAAAGCTTATTTTAATAGGCAGAGTTGCGGCAGGTAAAACTACTTTAACTCAAGCATTAAACGGTGAGGAAATCCACTACTACAAAACACAGTATATAAACTATCTTGATACAATTATCGACACTCCGGGCGAATATACAGAGCTAAGACAGACAAGCGGCGCTCTTGCATTATATGCATATGAGGCTGATGTGGTGGGGCTTGTGCTTTCAGCAAACGAGCCATATTCCATTTTTTCGCCCTGTATTACAAGCCTTGTAAACAGAGAGGTTATCGGTATTATTACAGGCATAGACAAGCCTGACGCAAGGCCTGACAGAGTAGAAAGATGGTTAAGGCTTGCAGGCTGTAAAAGAATATTTCCTGTCAGCGCATATACAGGCGAGGGGCTTGATGCGCTTGTGGAATTTTTAGCTGATGATGAAAAGGAATTGGAGGAAATGAGAAGGAAATGAGCAGAACTCAAGTAATTGCATTTGCAAATAATAAGGGCGGAAGCGGTAAAACCACAAGCTGCTCTAATATAGGCTGCGCTCTTTCAATGATGGGCAAAAGAGTGCTTATTATAGATGGCGATATGCAGCTTAATTTAACTCTTTCCTTTTTTGATGAGGAGAAGGCCCTTGACTACGCAAGCAACGGAAAGAATATTTATACTGCCATAAAGGAAGAAAAGGACCTTTCTGATTTTGTTGTAGCCACAGAATACGAGGGACTTGATATTATTCCGTCCACCTCACTTATGAGCGCAATTGAGTTTGACCTTTTTCCAAAATGGCAAAGAGAATTTATTTTAAGAAAATGCTTAGAGCCAATAAGAATAAGAGGCTACTATGATTATATTCTTATCGACTCTCCACCAACTTTAGGCGGTTGGGTGATGAATATTATGTGCGCATCCGATTATGTGGTTATTCCTGTTGAGGCAAGCCCTTGGGGACTTTTCGGTCTTGCTAATATGTTTGACTTTATAAATAAGGTAAAGGAAATTTCACCGCGCCTTAATGTAATGGGAATTATGGTAACTAAGGCAGACGAAAGAAAAACATACTTTAAGGAAACCATGAAAACGCTAAGAGAGAGCGAGGATGTAAGAGTATTTGATAGCTACATAAGAGTAGATAGCGCGATAGAGTGGTCACAGGACAACAGTAAGCCTGTGGTTGCCTTCAAAAAATACTCAAGAAGCGCCCTTGAATACAAGAAGCTTGCAAAGGAGATAGTAGATTATGCCAATAGGTAAAAATGCCATAAAAAGAATTTCCAACGACGGCTACTCAAATGTGAAAACATCTGCTCCCGATATGGAAAATAGCACGGTAGATACCGAGCAGGAAAAAATAAACAAAGAAAAAAAGGTAGAAGCAAGGGTAGAGACACCAAAAAAGGATGCAGAAAAAAAGACTGCTCCCAAAAAATCAGCTACTACAAAAAAATCCACAAAAGCAGAGCCTAAAGCTGAACCAAAATCAAATGCAAAAGCAGCTCCTAAAAAGAGTATGGAAACAGAGCCAAGCTTTTCCCCTGTAAACACAGCCGAAAAAATCATCGACAAAAAGGACGAAAGCAAGGAGCAAAACGAAAGACAGGGCAACGGCTACATCAACTTAGGCGGCAAGCTACCTGTTCATCTTCTTTAGGCTTGACATTTTAAAGCTTTTTAATTATAATAATTATAGAACCACCACAGAACCGACCTTGGGCGTTGCATTGGGGCTTTAGCATCAATGAGCTGTGAGGTTCTTTTTTATTTTAGCAAAGCGAAAATGTACTTAATAAAATTTTACTCGAATATATGCGAACGCAAATCAAAATTATGCGAACGCATTTTTATTTGAAGAAAAGATGAAAATTTGGTGAGCTTTTTTTGAAAATCTAAATAAAGCGTTGAAAAGGTCTTTTATATATGCTACACTGAAATTGGAAAAAGGAGCGCCGTTTTCTAAAAAAATGCATTAAATGCATAACCAATTTAGTTTAAAGGAGGAAATTTTATGAAAAAATTTTTATCTTTATTTTTAGCAGCAATAATGCTTTTTGCATTACTGATTTCTTGCTCAGCTCCGCAAGACACCGATACAAATTCCTCTGACAGCGCAAACATGAATGACACAAGCAGCGACAATGCGAGTGGTGGCAATACAAGCTCGCCGGAGGATCAAACTGAGCCACCTGATGACAATCAGCCCGAGGATCCAGACAAGCCGGCAGAAAAAACACATACCGTAACTTATCAATTTAACTATTCTTATGATCACATTTTTGTATCCGAAACAAACGAGCCTCTTACATATTTACTTATTGAGCACTCCGATTTAGGCAGAGGCTTTGATAATATTGTTATACCCGATGATATAGCCGCAGGCGATACTATCACCATTGAATATACAGGCGAAACCGAGCATTTAGAGTCATATCCGGGAGTAATAAACCTACTGAACGGTGAAGTAAAATCATATTCATTTGGATATGCAGAGGTCACACATCTTGAAGGCAGTGATTTCAGCATTGAAAAAATCAAAGATTGCTATGAATACAAGGATGCTTATGTTATTCTTGACAGAAGCGGCAGATTTGTCAAATTGGATGAATATACAGAAACTGAAATTTACCTTGTTACCGACCAAAAAGAATTGTACGAAGACGACCTCGGTGGCATACAAGACCTTCCGGCTCCATTAAAACATCCTGTCGCTTGCATGCTCGCATATAATCCAAGAGATTCAAAGGACGGCGCGCCTGTGAAAACAGTAGCAAAGCTGAGAAATGAAAAGGTTTTCTTTGACCTTGATTTTCACAATTTAGAAAACGAGGAATCAAAGGTAGATGACTCAGCGGCAAAGAACGATAGAATAGAAAAGCGTGATTTTGGATATATCGGCAAAAACGGAAACGGAAACGAGTATATAGTATATGCTCCGTCCTGCTCGAATTACACTTATGTAATTAGGATATTCAGTAAGGGCGATTTATCTGAGGCAAGAGAGCTTGTTATAAGCCTTGATGAAAATAAGTCCTTTAGTATAAACGAAATGTCATATACTAATTGCAACGCATTAATAGTTGATATTCCTGATTTTGACACATACAGTAAAATCCAAGAGGAGCTTTTAAACGGTTTATCCTCAATTGAGGATGTTGAAAAAATCGAGATTAGCTATGTAAAAAGAAATCACAGTGACAGCAAAGTAAACGGCTATGACCTTTATACTACGCGCTTTGTTCCTATTTGCGGTGATAACAAGCTGATAACATCATATGAGCAATTTACAAAGCTATTTGACTTAACCGATGAGAAAAACGCATTTATAGCCTCTATAACAGAGGATGTATTTGAAAGCAGCTATGTTCTTTATGTATCGGAATTTAGCTATTGCAGCGGTGTAAGAAGTATAAAGGATGTTGCGCTTAAGGATGCAATGCTTATAGATAACACCTTGTATTTAACTAAGTATGAGCATTTCACAGGCATACACGAGCAAGCAACAAATGTTACCGTTGCCCTTGTTATCATTCCTAAAACAGAGATAGGCGCATTGGTAACCGATGAATTTGCAGTTAATTTTGTAGATATAGAGGTTAATATCGGCTTTGAAAATTTAGACTAAGCTATAAAAACAGCGTGTTATCCATTTCGGGTAACACGCTGTTTTTATATTTTTGTTGCCTTTTAATATATTTTATTCTTCGGTCGCCCTATCAAGATATTCAGTAACCTTTTTTATATAGTCAAGCTTATAGCCAAGGATTTCAAGGGGGGCGTTTCGCTCACCCGGAATTTCAAAATTATATAATCTCTCGTAATTCAGCTTTTTCATCTCGCAGATAATAGGAACGAAATCAATATTGCCTCTGCCAAAGGGCATAAGGTGTTGGTCAGTTTTTTGTCCCTCGTTATCGTCAAGGTGAAGCGCCTTGATATATTTGCCCATCTTTTTTATAAATTCAGTCTGATCCCCACCCGCTAAATTCAAGTGACCTGTATCAAGACAGACGCCAAGATTTTTACTGTTGAGCCTTTCAATAAAATACATAAGACTGTCGGCAGAATTTAAATAGTCCTCAAATATAAGATTTTCAAGGCAGATAACAATATCGCTGCCCTTTATGTAATCTAAAAGCTCCTTTAATGCTTTACAGTTTTCCTCTCTGATTTTTTCAACCGTCAGGCTGCTATCACCTCTCCACGCAAGAGAATCAAGATGTAAAACCGCATTTTTTACTCCTACCGCGCGGAATAAATCAAGCTGCTTTTTCAAAAGCTCTCTGTTTTCATCGTTACAAAGCCTTGCATTTAAGAAAAGGTGCCCCTGTAAAAGCTCAATTCCTATTTCCTTTGCAAATTTTCCGAATTCTGCTCCTACCGTTATGGGGTCTCCCCGCTTCAAAAGCTCAGCTGAATGCTCATCGGAAAGCTCACAATAATCAAAGCCGTGAGCTTTGAATGTGCGTATTGCCTCCTCAGGCGTTAAATCGTAACAGTCGCCTGACCAAGCGCTTAATTTCATATTCTTTACTCCTTAGCGTATTTATAGTAATATCATAGCACCGTGTCTTGATTTTTCCTATAAAATATGTTTCTCTTGCTAAATGCAATTTGATATGGTAGAATAAACATATATAACCAAGTGAGGTAAAAATATGGAACTTAAACTAATAAGCTTTAATATAAGATGCTGTGATGATATAGACGGCAACTCAATTAAGGAGCGCGCACCGAGGCTTGCAGAAATAACAAGCAAATACGATGCGGATATAATCGGCTTTCAGGAGTTTACTGTGCCTTGGGAGGAGGAAATTGCAAAATTCTATCCCGAATATGAAATGTACAATAAGTACCGTTCAGTAAACGAGCTTGAAAGTGCGCCTATTCTTTGGAAAAAGGGAAAATTTGAGCTTTTAGACAAGGGATATTTTTGGCTTTCCGACACACCTGAGGTGGAATCCCGTGGATGGGATGAGCTATATAACTGTTGGAGAATGTGTCAGTATGTAATTTTAAAGCATATTGAAAGCGGTAAGGTATTTACCTATATGAACACACACTACGGCTTTGGCGATAACGGTCAGGTTAAAAGTTCTAAGCTTATTTATGAATATTCTAAGAAAATTTCAAGCAACCCAACATTTGTAACAGGCGACTTTAATATGACACCAGATAGCCTTGGCTATAAGGAAATCACAAAGCATTTTACCGATGTAAACGGTGTTACGGTAAACGACAGAAGAACAACCTACCACGGCTACGGCACGGCGGATAATGCCCATATAGATTTTTGCTTTATTGATGATAAAATCAAGCCAATCAGCTTTAAGATAATTGATGAATTGGTGGGCGGCAAATATCCAACAGACCACTACGGGCTATTTATAGAGCTTGAAATATAGCCATAATTTCTTTTATATTTAAAACTATTGATTTTATATTTTATGTGATGTAAAATGTAAATAGAAATTACTTTGGCGGTGAAATATGGAATACAGAAAATTACCTCACGGAAATGAAAATGAAAAATTCAGCGTGCTTGGACTTGGTATGGGCGGTATTGGAAAGACGCCTACTGACGAAATTGAAGCAATTATACGCAAGGCGATAGATAACGGCATTAACTTTTTTGATTTATGCACGGCTGGGGCATCATATGCGCCTATCGGCAGAGCTATTAAGGAGTGTCGTGACAAGGTATTTTTACAGGTGCATTTTGGCGCGGTGTATGATGAAAACGGTGAATATGGCTGGTGCCGTGATTTTGATACCATAAAAAAGACTTTTTTATGGGAGCTTAACGAGCTTAATACCGACTATGTTGATTTTGGATTTTTGCACTGTGTAGATGATGATGAGGACTACGATAAGCTATGCGAAATCGGTGTGCTTGATTATTTGAAGGAATTAAAGGAAAAGGGAATTGTCCGTCATATAGGCTTTTCCTCGCATACACCGAGAGTTGCAAACAGAATTATCGACACAGGGCTGATCGATATGATGATGTTTTCTATAAATCCTGCATACGATTTTGAAAAGGGCGACGAATACGGCATAGGCTCAGTAAATGAGCGCTTTGAGCTTTTTTGCCGTTGCGAAAGGGAAGGCGTTGGTATTTCCGTTATGAAGCCGTTTTTTGCAGGTCAGCTTTTATCCAAGGAGCAATCTCCCTTTGGCGTAGCGCTTACTCACAATCAATGCTTGCAATATGCAATTGACCGTCCCGGGGTGCTTACCGCCGTTCCCGGTGTACAGACAA
>JAFQAM010000309.1 GCA_017416885.1 Clostridia bacterium
CCGCTTTCGTTATCTGAGCCAACTGTTATACTTATTTGAGCAGCATTTTTTTCATTTGCTTCCGCTACCATTTTATCCATAGATAAATCATCATTGATATTTATTCCTCTTGAAACATCTAAAACGATTTTTATGCTTGGATATTTTTTTAATGCTTCATTAATTGCGCTTTCAAGCTCTTTTCTCGAATGAAATATACCGCCACTGCCGAAAATATCATCTATATGTATTGCATTTATATGGTTTTCATTAAGCGTATCGCAAATAATTTTGCCCACATCACCGACATTGCTTTTTGAACTGTAAAAGCTATCGCTTGTAAAATAATATCGACCGTTGGAATAAGCCTCATTGCAATTAGAATGAATTATTAAAATATGCGGAGCATCCTTACCGTATTTTTCATATGTATCCCCAATTTTCGGTATAGTCTCATTTGATAAATCTGCTTCAATTTCTATGGAGCTTTCATTATTGATTTCGCTAAACAAACCGGTTACACTGTTGATAATATATGCATCCTTAGGTATATTCACTGTATTTTCAACCTTGTTATCATTATTTTCAGTGCTTCCACCCTGTGGCTTTTCTGTATTGGCAGGCTCTTTGTCATTGCTTTGCTCATTTTGTGACGGCATCTTATGCTCATCAAAATATGCTTTTATATTGTCAAGGTTCAAATATGCATAGTATCCCAATAATAAAATCAATGCATAGCAAATTAACTTTAATAAAATATGCTTTTTGGTTTTTTTCTTATAAGGTCTATTATTTTCTATCGGTATTAAATCATTATTGCTCATAATTTTCTCCTACTTTTTATACTTTAAGATAAATATATTTTGTATCAAAGGCATTTATTCTATCATAGGTGAAAATTTTTAAAAATTTGAAAAATAATTGTTGAATAATGACTTTAATTGTGATATTATAGTTAGGCGACACTAAAAAAGAGGAGAAAACAAAATGCAAATACCAATGGTAGATAAAAATGAAATAAAGATATTTATTTTGTATTTGATGAATAGAATAGGATATCCCTTAAGCTGCGCTGATGTATGCTCAATAATGCATCAGGAAAATGTAGTCAGCTATTTTGACTGTGCCGATTGCTTTGCCGAGCTTATTGATATGGCTCATGTTTTAGAGGTTGAAAAGACTGAGGGTGGAGAAGCATTATATATTGTAACAGAAACAGGAAAATCAATTGCAACCGAGCTTAGTGATACACTGTCCCCGGGAATAAAGGAAGCAAGCTACCGTAGCGCCATAAGACATCTGTCATTCAGAAAAAGAAACGCTTCAATCGACTGCTACTATAACGAGCTTCCAAACGGAAAATTCTTTGTTCACTGTGAAATAATAGAAAACGGACGCAAGGTTCTTGATATAAATGTTGAGGTTGATTCTAAGGCAGAGGCGGACAATATGATGGTTAATTTCAGAAGAAAGCCCGAAATTGTATATAGAGGCACACTTGCTCTTGTTTCTGGTGAAAGAAATTACATATTTGAATAAAATTTTCAAATAGCCGTAACGAAAAAATGCGTTACGGCTATTATTTTAATTGACAAAAACATCAAAAATTGTCATATTGCACAAAATATTATGAAAAAATTAAAAAAAATTACAGAAAATGCAAAAAAATCTTGACAAAACTTAAATGATTTGTTAAAATGTTAATGTCATATAAAATAGTTATATGATATTTGGATACGAGGTACTATGAACGAAATTACAGAATTGCTAATTAAGGTCAGAAATAATGACGATAGTGCTTTTGAAATACTGTGCGGAAAATACAATGCACTTATAGACAGTATGTCCAAAAAATACTCCGAAATGTATCCGGGTGAGGTTGATATAAGCAGTATAAGAGATGATTTCTCTCAGGAAGCCAAGTTAGCTTTCTATAATGCGTGTTTAAAATTCAATATTGAAAACGATAAGGTTACATTCGGCGCGTTTGCAAAGACTTGTATAAGAAATAGGTTAGTTTCCTATTTAAGGTGTGCAAGCTCTAAAAAGAGACGCAAAAGCAAGAGTAATGATGAGGACAATACCAAATCATTACAGGACACTGTTATTCAGCGTGAGCTTGAAGAAAAGCTAATATCTTTAGCAGAGAAGGTTTTATCTAATTACGAATTGCGTATATTCAGAATGTACGCTCGCGGAGCTAAGGCAAAAGAAATCTCAGCAAAAATAGGCAAGGATGAAAAATCGGTAAATAATGCGATTTTCAGAATCAGGTCAAAGCTAAAAAAACAGTCTAATTTGGATACTTAGCGATAGCTTTGTATAAATTAAACCTATGAGG
>JAFQAM010000310.1 GCA_017416885.1 Clostridia bacterium
AACAGCTTTAACACACTCAAAACCGCGGCAGCAGCGCAAGGAGTTACTCTTAACAGTGCAAAGGAATGTCTTGTAAGAATTCAAATTCCAACATATGTTGTAGAGATTAATCAACAGGTTGCAAAATTTGAGAATTTCACCAAGCTAAAGGAAGCGCGCTTTGGCACACACTTAGTAAGAATTCAGGCTCAAAATGCATTTACAGGATGCTCAAGCCTTGAATTTGTTTCAGATATTTCCCATATGACTCAAATCAACAATGCAACCTTTACAGGATGCTCTAATCTAAACATCCATATTAATTGGCCTGCAGCAGTAACAACAATGAACAGTCAAATGTTCTCAGGCTCAGCCATTAAATCAATTACTATTCCTGAGGGCGTTACAACTATTGGACAGACAGCCTTTGATAACTGTGACCAGCTAACAGAGATTATTTTACCTAATACACTTACATCAGTAGGTAAAATGGCATTCGCAAACTGTGCAAATCTTGAAACAGTAAGCTTCGGCGCAGGCTTTACTACATTCTCAAGCCCAAATCACGACTTTGAAACCTTCTTATATACATCAAGTATTAAATATATTTATTTGCCTAACAATAATTATAGCTTCGTAGGACACGCAACCGCAGCAAAGAATATCTTTAATCAAGGAAAAAATGTAACATTCTTCTTTACAGGAAGCTTTGATGAAGCGCAAGCATTCAAGGCTGATTTCCATTCACCAAATGATAATATAAATATCTCAAGCGCAGAGCTTGTAGCATTTGATCCAACTATCAATTATAACGGCTATGCTGACTCACTCGGCAAAAACCTTATCGTTTACAATTATAGCAAGTGCGATGCATTCTATAACGGCGTTCATAGCTACGAAGCAAATACTTGCGTAGAAATTTGCTCAGTATGTAAGGATACTAAGGTGCTTGACAATCCAATCCACGCATTAAAGGTAGAAATCAGCTATACAAAGTACACAGTAGAAGGTACAAAGCATGTTTACTGCACAAATAACGGCTGTACAATGGATGAAACACTTGTTGCGCCTGCATTATTTGAGTTTGTAGGCTATTCAACAAACGAAGAAGGCACAGAGCTTTGCGTAGGCTATGGTTTTAACAGAGTAGCTATTGCAGAATACAATGAAGCAAACGGAAAGAATATTCAGCTTGGCGTAGTTGCAACTATTATCGACGAGGGCGAAAGCTTATCACTTTCATATAATGAAGGCGTAGTAAGCTCTAACTTAGAAAATACAGTAATTGCACCGGTTAACAGCACATATGTGGGCGTAGACTTTAAGCTAACAGGCTTTAAGGATTTCGAAGAGGGCGACACAGTTGACCTCAAAGCATTAAATCTTATTATGTGCGCATACGCATATGACGGCGAATTTTACTTTATCGGTAGCGCAGATGCAAAGGATTATTGCGAAAAGAGCGCATCAACCGTAACATTTGCTACAATCGAAAATAAAGTAGCAGAATAATTTAAACAAAAATAACCGCTTGAAAAAGCGGTTATTTTTTATTGACAAATACACATACATTATGTTAATATAATAATATAAATATTATTTTAAGGAGAAAAGCAATGAAAAAGAAAATAATTATATCAATGCTTGTTATTGTAGCATTAATGTGCCTTATGGCAATTTCTATAAGTGCAACAGAGATTAACAAGGATTCAACCGTGACTCTAAACGGTAGCTTTACAACAGAAAAGGGAAGCGTAACCAATCCCGTAGTAAGCCTTTATGATGCAGAAGGCTATGCGCTTGTTTGGTATCTTAACACAGATAACAAATTAGTAAGTGATAGAGCAGTAAATCTTATCACCGTAACAGACAAAAAGGCAAAATTTAGCGATGTATCTAAATTTTACGGTAACACACAACAAAAGAGTGTTATTGTAGTTAACCTAAGAGACAATTTTGTATCAGACGGCATTACAGAAATAGAAACATTTGATTCTAATTTCCAGTTCGGCTATTATGGGGCTAAGAAAAATCCACCAATTCAGTATTTTTATTTCCCGGTAACAGCAACTGAAATCATTGATAGAATGTTCCAAGAAACTCAGTTAATTATCGCTGATATTGAGCCGGGCACTCCTATTAGTAGAATGGGCGTTCATGCGGTTGCACAGTCAAATTTGAAGGAATTTTTTGTTCCTAATGATATTACTGCATTTATCGAGCATGATGATGTTGGAATTTTCCAAGACACAAAGTTAGAAAAAATTACATTTGAAGAGGGATCACAAATAAAGGTTATCCCATATAGATGCTTTTATATGTGTAACAATTTAAAGGAGCTTATATTACCAAACTCTGTTGAAGAAATACATTACAGAGCATTACAGTTTACTTTATTTGACTCAAACGCAAAGCTTGAAAAGCTTGTGCTTGGAGCTAATTTCAAAGGATTTAAGGGCACAAGTGGCGATAATTTCTATGTAAGAGGCGCAAAAAATGTAAATGTTTATTTACCGGCAACCTTTAACGCAGACAATGTTGATGTAAATTCAGCTCATCAGTACTTTACAAATTGCGCAAACGCAACATTCTATTACTGTGGAACAGAGGCGGAGTGGGATAGACTTATTGCAAAAATTTCTTTAGGAAAAAATGGTGCAACAGGAAATGATTCAGGCGAAAACATTATAACCGCAAAGGCTAATGGTAAGGTTGTATTTAACAATAATGCATGTGACACATTCTATAATGGTGTTCATAGCTACAAGGCAAGCGCTTGCGTAGAAACCTGTTCAGTATGTAATAATACTAAAGCACTTGACAATCCAAGCCATACAATAAAGATGGAAATCAGCTATACTAAGTATACAGTAAATGGCACAAAGCATGTTTATTGCACAAATGAAGGCTGTACAATGGATGAAACACTTGTAGCTCCTAAATTATTTGAATTTTTAGGCTACTCAACAAATAAAGAAAATACAGAGCTTTGCGTAGGCTATTCATTTAATGAGGTAGCAATTGCAGAATACAACGAAGCAAACGGAAAGAATATTCAGCTTGGCGTAGCTGCAGCTATTATCAACGAGGGCGAAAGCTTATCACTTTCATATAATGACGGCACAGTAAGCTCTAACTTAAATAATACAGTAATTGCGCCGGTTAACAACACATATGTGGGCGTAGACTTTAAGCTAACAGGCTTCAAGGATTTCGAAGAGGGCGACACAGTTGACCTCAAAGCATTAAATCTTGTTATGTGCGCATACGCATATGACGGCGAATTTTACTTTATCGGTAGCGCAGATGCAAAGGATTATTGCGAAAAGAGCGCGTCAACCGTAACATTTGCTACAATCGAAAATAAAGTAGCCGAATAAAAAATCAGAACGGTTCCCCCCTCAATATTATAGAACCAAAAATAACCGCTTGAAAAGCGGTTATTTTTTTATTGTAATAAATAAAAAAAGCTTGAATAAATATAATGTAGAAGGGAAGTGATGGAATGGAAAACAGAGGACTGACAAGCGCCGAGGCAGAAAAATCAAGGGCGCAATACGGAGCAAATATATTAAACGAATACAAAAGAAAATCCTTCTTTAAATGCTTTATTTTAAATCTGACCGATCCAATTATCAAGGTGCTTTTAATAGCACTTTTTATAAATATCATTTTTATGTTCCCCAATATAAATTGGTTTGAAAGCGGTGGCATTGCCACATCCGTCATAATAGCCACTTTAGTCTCAACCGTATCGGAATACAGTAGCGAAAACGCATTTGAAAAGCTAAAGGAAAAGAACAAAAACACTAAATGCATAGTGATACGAAATTCCAACGAGGAAGAAATTTTTACCGAGGAAGTGGTTGTAAATGACACCTTGATTATATCATCAGGCGAAATGATTTGCGCCGACGGTATAGTATCAGAGGGTGAAATTTCCGTTGATGAATCCGCATTAACAGGTGAAAGCATAGAAATAAAAAAGAAAACAGGCGATACGCTTTTAAAAGGAAGCATAGTGTGTCAGGGCAAATGTATAATGACTGTAAAAAATGTGGGAGAGCATACCTACTATGGCAAGGTAGCCAAGGATTTAAGCGTAGATACGCGCCCAAGCCCCTTAAAGCACCGTCTTTCCAAGCTTGCCAAATCAATAAGTAAAATAGGCTATCTTTTCGCTTTTCTTATCGCGCTTGCATATCTTATAAATGTATTCATAATTGACAGCAGAATGATATGGAGCGAGGTGCTCTTAAAAATAAAGGATGTGAAATTTCTTGTTTCTCACCTTATAAACGCATTAACTCTTGCAATTTCCATTGTGGTTGTAGCCGTACCCGAGGGGCTTCCAATGATGATAACCGTTGTCCTTTCCTCAAATATGAAAAAAATGATTAAGGACAATGTTTTGGTAAGAAAAATGGTGGGCATTGAAACAGCAGGCAATATAAATTTACTGTTCACCGATAAAACAGGCACGCTCACCGAGGGCAAGCTAAAGGTTAAGGAAATACATACGCAAAATGAAAAGCTTTCAGGCATACGCGATTTAAAAAAATCACCGATTTTAGAAAAATACATCACCCTGTGCGCAAATTATTGTAATGATGCTTCATATAACGGTAAGAGAGCAATCGGCGCAGATGCTACCGACAGAGCAATTTTAGAATATTTTATAAAATCCAGACCAAGCGCCAAAATCAAGGAAAAAATACATTTTGACAGCGCCAAAAAATATAGCGTGGCAGTAGTGGAGCACGAAGGGCAAATATATACGCTTTTTAAGGGCGCGCCTGAAAAAATTATACAAAGCTCTACCGAAGTTGTAAATTCAAAGGGAGAAAAGTCAATAATTACCGATACAGATAAAGCAAAGCTATTATCCAAGCTGAAATCACTTGCCAATGACTCATACCGAGTAGTCGCATTAGGTATAAAAATAGGAATTAGCGACACCTCTCTTGATAAAATAACATTTGTAGGCTTCTTAGCAATAAGGGACAAAATAAGAAAAGAGGTTCCCCACGCAATCAAGCAGGTAACCGAGGCAGGCGTGGGCGTAATTATGATTACAGGCGACAATCCCGATACTGCCTATGCAATTGCCAAGGAATGCGGCATTATATCTAAGCAAGGGGACGGAACAACCGTTTTAACAGGCTC
>JAFQAM010000311.1 GCA_017416885.1 Clostridia bacterium
CCTTGCCTGTTAAAACGCCTGTAAATTCGTTTCTGATTCTCTTATATTGACCAAACATATAGCCAACCTCTCTTGCGCCAACACCGATATCGCCTGCAGGTACATCAAGATCTGCGCCGATGTGTCTTGAAAGCTCTGTCATGAAGCTTTGGCAGAATGCCATAACCTCTCTATCGCTCTTGCCCTGTGGATCAAAGTCAGAGCCGCCCTTACCACCGCCCATAGGAAGTGATGTTAAGCTGTTTTTAAAGGTTTGCTCAAAGCCGAGGAACTTAATAATTCCCTCGTAAACTGATGGGTGGAAACGAATACCGCCCTTGTACGGACCGATAGCGCTATTAAACTGAATTCTGAAGCCGCGGTTAACTTGAACCTTGCCATTGTCGTCAACCCATGGAACTCTGAATTTGATAATTCTTTCAGGCTCAACCATTCTTTCAAGAACGCCGCTTGTAATAAATTCAGGGCGCGCTTCAACAACAGGCTCGATTGATTCAAGAACCTCTTTTACAGTCTGGTGGAATTCAGGCTCGTTAGCGTTTCTTTTCACTACTCTTTCCATTAATTCATTAAGATATTGATTTTTGAAACTCATTTTGCTTTCCTCCGTGTTTCAATAAATAATAATTAATATGCTTTGCCCCAATATACCATTTTATCGGTTTTCTTGCCACAGCAGATACATTTTCCTTCTGTGCCCTGTTCACCGAATGGCATACAACGGGATGTTACATCTGCAAGCTCCTTTAATTTAAGCTCACATTCTAAGTCGCCGCACCAATGTGCTCTTATATAGCCTGATTTTTCACTCGCTGTTTTGATAAAGCTGTCGAGCTCTGTTTCTGTATAAGTACGGTTTCTTCTGTTCTCGGAAGCCTTATTATATAGCGAAACTGTAATATCAGCAAGTAATTCCGGAATTTTTGTTTCAAGGTCATCAAGTGAAACAAAGATCTTTTCTCTTGTATCTCTACGAACTAAAACGCATTGATTTGCTTCAATATCTCTTGGTCCGATTTCAAGACGAAGCGGAACGCCCTTCATTTCATATTCAGCGTACTTCCATCCGGGTGAGTTATCAGAAATATCAATCTTTGCTCTTGCAAAATTGTTTACTCTTTCCATAACCTCAGTAGCCTTTTCAATTACACCCGGCTTATGCTGAGCGCAAGGAATAACTACAACTTGAATTGGAGCTACAAGCGGTGGTAAAACAAGACCGTTGTCATCGCCGTGTGTCATAATGATAGCGCCGATAATTCTTGTAGAAACGCCCCAAGATGTTTGATGTCCGTATTTTAATGTATTGTCCTTATCAAGATATTGAATTCCAAATGCTTTAGCAAAGCCGTTGCCAAAGTTATGTGATGTACCGCCTTGGAGTGCCTTACCGTCGTGCATTAATGCTTCTACTGTATAAGTAGCCTCTGCGCCTGCAAACTTTTCCTTATCTGTTTTTCTACCCTTTAATACAGGAATACCAAGATCCTTTTCAAAGAAATCAGCATAAACATTAAGCATTTGCAAGGTTTCGTTTTCAGCTTCCTCTGCTGTTGCGTGGATTGTGTGTCCCTCTTGCCATAAAAATTCACGGCTACGAAGGAACGGTCTTGTTGTCTTTTCCCATCTTACTACACTGCACCATTGATTGTACATTTTTGGCAAATCTCTGTATGAACGAACTATATTTGCATAATGCTCGCAGAAAAGTGTTTCTGATGTAGGTCTTACGCAGAGCTTTTCTGTGAGCGGTTCGCTTCCGCCGTGTGTTACCCAAGCAACCTCAGGAGCAAAGCCCTCTACATGATCCTTCTCTTTATTTAAAAGGCTTTCGGGAATAAACATTGGCATATATACATTTTCAACGCCTGTTTTTTTAAATCTTGCATCCAAAAGCTTTTGAATATTCTCCCAAATTGCATATCCGTAAGGACGAATAATCATACAACCCTTAACGCTTGAATAGTCAATTAAGTCTGCTTTTTTAACTATATCTGTATACCACTTAGCAAAATCCTCATCCATTGAGGTGATTTGCTCTACCATTTTCTTGTCGTTTGCCATTTTAAACCTCTTTATTTTTCTTTTTTGTAATTACTAAAACTGATACTGCAATAGCAATTGCCGCTACTACGCCAACGCTAATTAATGTAGGCACAAGTACATTTGGCTCCTTTATGCAAATATGCTCATTTCCCGTGTCGTTTATTATAGGAGCATTTTCAACCGCTGCTTTTTCCATTCCACTGAACATAGGTAACGCGTTACTTTCCTTATTAAATAACTCAAGCTCCGCCACATTTGGAATTGCTCCTCCCATTTCAGTGATAACTACGCGAATGTCAGTGGTTTCAATCTCGTCAAATGTATATTCGGTTGTGTAGCCTGTTTTTTCATTATATGATTTTCCCTCGGCTATCTTTACATACTCCTCGCCAATAAGCGCTTGAATTTCAAAGCGCATCGCTTCAATTCCGTACACATACATACTTTTAACAGTAATTACCGCTTTACTTATCTTTTGCGGATAATTAAATGTAATGCCACAGTATTCGGGAACATCTATCTTGCCAGTAAACCATAGCTTATCATTTTTCACACCGTCATTAATGTATTTAACATCGGAATACGGTGTGAAATCACTGCTTGCATACGGCGTGCCGATTATTGCAATATTACCGTTAGAAGCGCTATTTAATTGATTCTTGTCAAAGCGATGGTCAAAATTATATGTTTTATAGCCATCTAAGTGCGCTTCAATTGTATAAACCTTTAAGGAGTCGGTTGCACTTCTGAATTTAATTCTGATCCCCTTTGCGGTTACTGCTTCAAATACATATTCAAGCCCATAACAGCCCGACTTGGCTTCCTTAAGAGTTGCAGATCCGGGAACACGCTGCCAAGTGCCGTCAAAATAATATTCTAGCACGGTTGGTTGAAGTTTTTTATCACTTTGAGTACCGAGAATCATATTAACTGAGCCAATATCGTACTCCTTATCAAACATAAGAGTAAAATATTTTCCGCCCTCAAAGTCCTGTGCTTCCCAATAGGTATCGTCATTTCCGTCAACTGCTAAAAATGGATATGTACCGTTTGAGCTTCTGTCTGCGCTTGGATATGAATACCAAGCAACATCAGTTGTAAAAGATGCGCCCTCCGGTAAAATAATTTCAGGAGTGTAGCCCTTTATACCGAATAGCTCAAGTTCATATACGAATGGAAAAATAAGAACATCTCCTCCAACATAATTCTTGGCATAATCGGAAACAGTTATTCTTATGTTATTTGTAGTAACAGGCGCATCAAGTACATAATGAAGAGTCGCATTAACACGGGTAGATGCTTCGGGATCGTTCATTACTGAATTATAGTCAGCGTACTTTTCGCTTGTAGGTACAGCTTGATCATCCTTTAATACAACCACATCCTGCCACAGACCATCTACTAACGCCTGTATTGTATAAGTAGCATTCTGTCCGCCCGCAAGAGTATGCAGACCTATATTCATTTTAATTTCATAAATATCATAGCATTGCTTTTTAAAGTTAATGCCAAAATAATCGCCGCTAAAGCCCATAGAGGTGTCCTGTCCCGGGCTAACCTCGGGGTAAGCACATTCCCAGCCCTGCCATTCACCGTCATCTCCACCGTATTTACCGTTAATTACAGAATCAACGGGTGTCCAAAGGCTGTTCTTTTCGCTTGTGCAATAAGCTGTGCCATTAGGGGCAATATTTGTTATTTCGTTTTCTACCTCTTCAGCAAAAGAAAGATTTGCCATAAAGGTCAAAAGGAATACTAATGATAGAATTACAGAAAATACTCTTTTCATAACTACTATTCTCGCTCCTAAAAATTTATATTAATATATTAGCACACACTACTTAATATTGCAAGAATTTTTTTAATAAAAAATAAAGAAAAAACGGCAAAAATCCGTTTTTTCTTTTGTTTTATGGATATTTATTCTCAAAATTGTGAATATATTCATTAGTTAAATACAGGTGAGCTTTATTTCGCCGTCCTTTATATCAACTGAAGCGCCTGCTAACGGACCTTTTACTTCGAAAATCATTGCGTTTGCAAGCTTATCCTCAATTTCCTTTTGAATATATCTACGCATATTTCTTGCGCCGAATTTTGTGCTGAAGGATTTATCTGCAACGAAATCACAAACCGCATCTGTATATACAAATTTCACTCCTCTTTCAGCCAATGCCTCGCTTAAGTCATTAAGCATAATGCGTGAAATTCTTGTAAAATCTTCTTTTTCAAGCGAACGGAATGTAATGATTTCATCAATTCTATTAATAAATTCGGGACGAAGGAAGCCTAAAAGTGCTTTCTCTGTCTTTTCCTTGGCCACCTCCTGTGCAGAGCTACCGAAGCCTGCAGGAGATGAGCCGC
>JAFQAM010000312.1 GCA_017416885.1 Clostridia bacterium
GAGGCTATGGTTACTTTAAATTCTATTTTTTGTAATGATATGATTATGCAGGCAAATAAGCCTGTCAGATTTTTTGGAAGCGGTGACGGCAATGTCAGCGTGGAGCTTAACGGCGTAAATAAAAGCACCGTATCTAATGGAAAATGGCTAATTGAGTTTGATGCGATGGGATACGGCGGTCCTTATGAAATTAAGGTAATGCTTGATGATAAATCTATTATTTTAAATAATGTATATTTTGGCGATGTATATTTACTTGGCGGGCAATCAAATATGCAATTCAAGCTACGGGAAAGCTCGGAAAGCAAGGAAAATTACAAGGGCAATAAAAATGCGCGTCTTTTTACAGTTGACAGAATGGAAGAGGGCGAGCGCTTCAAGGAGTGTGACGGATGGGTTGAGCTGACCTCGGATAGTGCGCCTGACTTCTCTGCTATTGGATATTATGTGGCGCAGGAACTTGCTACGGATGAGCGTAAAATTGGCTTGATTGCTTGTTATCAAGGAGCGTCAGTTATACAAAGCTGGATGAGTAAGGAATACGCACTTGTTCCGGAATTTAAAATTGAAAATCGTTTTGCTGACCATGAATGGTTCCCTGTTTGGAACGATGACGGTGTGCTTTATGAAAATATGCTTTCCAAAATCATTCCTTATTCTATGGCAAGTGTTCTTTGGTATCAGGGTGAAAGTAATGCAAGCGTTGATGAAGCAAATATTTATCTTGAATTTTTGCGCGCTTTAATTACGAATTGGCGCGAGGGATTTATGGATGAAAAGCTTGAGTTTATTGTAGTTCAATTAGCCGATCATCTTGATAGGGCGGGATATGCCTGGAGCAAAATTCAGGAGCAGCAAATGCTTGCGCAGGATAAAATTCCTTATGTTAAGACGGTAGTTTGCCGTGATGTTTGCGACAATATAGATATTCATCCTAAGGAAAAGGATATTTTATCAAAGAGGATTGTTCAAGCATTATCTAAATAAGATGAATAAAAAAATGGCTATCGTTATTGATAGTCATTTTTTAGAAAAATATTCTTTTAAATATGTTGATTTTAAAGCGTTTCATAGGTTGAGACAGGAAGGATTTTAATACATTATATGTATTTTCCTATTCGTGAAGGGACAATGTTTCCTTGCTTGTGTGGCGTTTTGAGTAGCCTACGCCTACATTGGCACCGCAGATGCTTTTGCATAGTATTTCCAAGTCGCAGCCACCGTTTAAGCCATAGTCTGAAAAGCCTGTTGCTTCAACAAAATATCGGTTAAATTCCTCGGAATTGCATACCTGTTCAAAGGAAACATGATTTGTTTTGATATGGTCAAGCTCGATCATAAAGCAATGATTGTTTATTTCCTTGAAAAGCTTGGGATTGGATCTTTTTAGATATCGCGCTCCGTGCTTGCCGTGCTCCTCGCCGTCAACTATTAATAGGCTATGTCCGCTATTACGAAGCTTCCAAAGCATCGCGCATCCCGCACGGTCATCAGCTCCTATGCCACATTCATCGCTTGCACTTGAAAAAATACCGTTTTTGAAGCAAACGCAGTGTTTTTTTGGTGTTTTATATACTTTATCCCACACTGTATCGATATGGGCTACCAAAACTACTCTATCAGCTCGTGTACCGGGAACAAACACATATCTTTGAAGCGGCTTTTTCCCTTGTGAATATATTGCGTTAGGTAAAGCTTTAAATCTATTATATATTTCATCTCCCGTGAATACAGGAGTATTTAAAAATTCAAATAAAAGGTCTCTGTTTTCAATGCTCATTTTCAAATCTCCTTTTTCATATTATAGCATTTGTTCACGAATATGTCAACTTTATCATAACATTTAATAGCATATAAAATATTGCAAAATATTATAAAAAGATATTGCAAAAAGGGGCATTTTATGATATACTACAATCGATAAAATTTGGGCGTTAAATTTTATAAATAATTTGAAAGAGGTATAGATCATGTTAAAATTTGAAAACAAAGCATTAACAGATTCAAAGCTTATCCTTGATTGGATCGAGGAAATGGCTGAAATGGTTAATCCTGACAA
>JAFQAM010000313.1 GCA_017416885.1 Clostridia bacterium
GGCAGGCGTTGGAGCAAGTGACAAATCTATAATACCGTAAGGCGTATTCAGCTTCTTTGATGCCTCATAAGCGATTAGCTGACCAACTCTTGTGATTTTGAATGCGGTTTTCTTAATTGTGTCCGCAAGACGGGAAAAGTCGCAAAAGCCCTCGCGCTTAATAGCAGATGCTACAACACCGGGACCGCTGACACCTACATTAATAACCGTGTCAGGCTCGCCCATACCGTGAATTGCGCCTGCCATAAATGGATTATCCTCAGGGATATTAGAAAATACAACAAGCTTCGCGCAGCCGATAGAGTCACGGTCGCGGGTTAAGTATGCGGCTTCCTTGATTACCTGTCCCATTCGCTTTACCGCATCCATATTGATGCCTGCCTTTGTGGTGGCAACATTTACGCTTGAGCACACCTTATTTGTGGTTGCAAGCGCCTCGGGGATAGCATCAATTAAATTAGCTGCTCCCTTAGTCATACCCTTTTGTACAAGGGCGCCAAAGCCGCCGATAAAGTTAATACCGAGCTGGTCTGCCGCTTTTTCAAGCACATGAGCAAGACCTATAAAGCCGTCCTTGTCAAGATTTGCGCCAACAAGTGAAATCGGAGTTACGGAAACTCTCTTATTAATAATAGGAATACCGTAGGTCGCTTCAAGCTCCTCAGCAGTAGCTACAAGCTTTTCGGCGCTCTTGGTAATTTTGTCGTAAATTTTTGTTTCAAGACGCTTTCTGTCGTCCGAAATGCAATCAAATAATGATATGCCCATTGTGATGGTACGGATATCAAGATTTTCTTGCTTTATCATATTTATTGTTTCTAAGATGTCGTTTAGGTTTAGCATTTTCGTTCCTTTTTCTCATTTTTGCTTGCAAAAATATATCGAAATTTGCTTTAGCAAATTATATCGAAAATCACAAAGTGATTTATATCGAAATTGCGAAGCAATTATATCGACTTGCGAAGCAAGAAGAATTAATGATTTTGATATGTTGAATTTTTTGGTGGCACGCTAACGCGTGTCGATATATTTTCGTGTTCACGAAAATTCGATATAAGTTCTTGCACACCAAGAACTTTCGATATATTTCCCTTTGGGAAATTCGATATATTTACGCGATGCGTAAATGAGAGGCGTCTTGACGCCTAAATGCGATGCATTGAATTGAAAATATCCTCATGCATAACTCTTATGTCAAGTCCCTTTTTCTTGCCAACTGTATCAAGCGCAAGCTGGAAATCCTTAAGAGTTGCGTTCATGTTTTCTATTTCAACAAGCATAATCATTGCAAAATAGTCACGGAGCACGCTTTGTGTAATATCAACGATATTTACACCGTGCTTTGCGCATTCTGTGCTGATTTCGGCAATAATGCCCACATTGTCTTTACCGATTACTGTTACTACTGCTTTCATTTTGCTCCCTTCGGTCGTAGGATATAGGGGATAGGGGACAAGGCGACTTTGTCGCCAGCTAAATTTGCGTAAACGCAAGTTAAATTCGCTTCGCGAGCTAAATTCGGCAAGCCGAGCTAAATTCACTTGTAGGGTACGGGTTTTCCGTACCGCTGTAACGGGAGGGACGACC
>JAFQAM010000314.1 GCA_017416885.1 Clostridia bacterium
CGCAGAAGTAACAAACGCTTAATATAAAGCGGAAAAGTTTAAATGACAATATTATCATCTTTACCGCTACTTTAAAATGTAGCGGTAATTTTGTAATAAAATATAATTTTAGGAGGATTATTATGGCTTATATTCCAATGGTCGTAGAACAAACTAACAGAGGTGAGCGTTCATACGATATTTATTCAAGACTTTTAGAGGACAGAATCGTATTTCTTTGCGACGAAGTAAACGATGCCACAGCATCATTAGTTGTAGCACAACTTCTCTTCCTTGAAGCTCAGGATCCTGACAAGGACATTAACCTTTACATTAACAGCCCTGGCGGAAGCGTAAGCGCGGGTCTTGCTATTTATGATACAATGAACTTTATCAAGTGTGATGTATCAACAACATGTATTGGTATGGCGGCAAGCATGGGCGCATTCCTTCTTTCAAGTGGCGCAAAGGGCAAAAGATATGCTCTTCCTAACAGTGAAATTATGATTCACCAGCCTTTAGGAGGCACAAGAGGTCAGGCGACTGATATCAAAATTCATGCCGACCACATTTTAAAGACAAGAAGCAGACTTAATAGCATTTTAGCTAAGAATACAGGTAAATCTATTGAGGAAATCGAAAGAGATACTGAGCGCGATAATTTCTTATCCGCTGATGAGGCTGCTGAATACGGTCTTGTAGACAAAGTAATTGATAAGAGAGTATAATTAATGAAGGAAATGAGAAAATGCTCCTTCTGTGGCAGAACTGAAAAGGATGTAGAATTTATGATTCCTTCTCCTAACGGTAGCGCAAATATCTGTGATTTTTGCATAGATTTATGCGCTCAGGTTATGGAGGATTACAATTTAGATATGGAAGATGAGAAGTCTGAGATTAAACTTGACCTCACTTCTCTACCTACTCCTATGCAAATGAAGGAAAAGCTTGATGATTATGTGATTGGGCAGGATAAGGCTAAGATTGCTCTTTCTGTTGCTGTTTATAATCATTATAAAAGATTAATTTACAATGAAAGCAAAAGTAAGGATGAAGCAAATAATGATGTGGAAATCCAAAAAAGTAATATTTTACTTATCGGTCCTACCGGTGTTGGTAAAACATATCTTGCACAAACATTAGCAAGAACTTTAAATGTTCCATTCGCTATCGCTGATGCTACAACCTTAACTGAAGCCGGGTATGTTGGTGAAGATGTTGAAAACATTCTTCTCCGACTTATTCAAGCGGCTGATTTTGATATTGCTAAGGCTGAAAAAGGTATTATTTATATTGATGAAATAGATAAAATTTCAAGAAAAAGTGAAAACCGCTCAATTACTCGTGATGTCTCAGGCGAAGGCGTTCAACAGGCGTTATTAAAGATTCTTGAGGGCACAGTCGCCAATGTACCGCCTCAGGGAGGTAGAAAGCATCCAAATCAAGAGTTTTTACGCATTGACACTAAGAATATACTCTTCATCTGTGGAGGCGCTTTTGACGGCTTACAGAGCATTATAGAAGGTCGTAAGGGTAAGCAATTAATGGGCTTCGGCGGCGAGATAAAAAGCAAGCAAACTGTTCTCAATACAAAAATTTACGAGGATGTTACCGCGCACGATATTGTAAAGTACGGTTTAATTCCTGAGCTTGTAGGTCGTTTACCTGTTATGGTAGGACTTGAGGAGCTTGATGAGGACGCTTTAGTTAAAATTTTGTCTAAGCCTAAAAATTCAATTGCAAAGCAATATGCAAAGCTATTTGAAATTGACGGCGTAGAGCTTGAATTTAGTGAAGATGCTCTTTTAGCGGTAGCTAAAAAGTCTATCGAAAGAAAAACCGGTGCAAGAGGTCTTCGTTCGATTATTGAAGAAACAATGACTGAAATAATGTTTGAGATCCCATCAAATAAATCAATTAAAAAGGTTATTATTAATGCGGATTGCATCAATAAGATTTCAAAGCCTATTTATATAACCGATTGATATCATAGCTTATTAGGTAAGCTTTTAATGATCTTTTATTGCGCATTACTAATACAAA
>JAFQAM010000315.1 GCA_017416885.1 Clostridia bacterium
CATTTTGCCGTAATTTAAAGCCTGACCTGTGCCTTGACCGTATCCAAAGGGAATAATAATACCGGCAGCTTTAAAACCGCCTACTAAAACAGGGAAAAGTATTGTTATTGTAAGACCGATAATACCTTGAAGTAAGTATGTTGAAACAGTTGTAACGCCTGTATCAAAAACCTCTATGCTTCTTTTTTTATTTAGCTTAGCCGCATCAGGCTTAAATGCAGTTGCTATAAAGCCGAGCGCTAATGCGTGATATGTAATAACCTCTAAAACACTTAAGCCACCGATAGCAACTGTTGCGCCGTCTTCAGAGGTGGTTGTACCGTATTCACCAAAAAATTTCAAATTAAATATATTTTTGGGTAGTGTGTCCTGTAAATTACCCACATTTTCAACTATTAAAGTATAAGTGATTGAAATAATTAAAAGCAGTCCACCTGCTAAAACGGATGTAGGTATTAATGAATTTTTCAGAAAGGGAACCTTACGCTTAATAATGTTTGCAACTAAAAGGCTGACCATTAGTGCGGATAAAAGCAAGATGAAGCCCCATACACTATATTCCCAAAAGTTTACCATTTTCAATAACTCCCTTCGCTACATTAACTGAGTGATAATAAATGTTCATATATTTTAAAGCATTGAACCGTTTATTTTTTGTTTTAATCTGATAAATATCAGATCCAACATAAATATTCAGTTTATTTCTTCCTAAAACACTAACTGCAGTGACGCTCTCAAAAGGAAGAGTTGTAATAAAACTCTCATTAGAGATTACATACTTGTTAGCATATACTGAAAGCTTTACATCTTTCGCTAATTTGATTTTTTTCTTATACGGAATTACTTGATTGTAATTAGTAATATCATCACTATAAATCGGTGTATCGGCATACGGTGATAAATCCTTATTTATAATAAACTGACACTGCGCATCATACCATTCAGAAATAAATTTGTATGGAAAATCACAATTTACTCCCTCTAATTCCTTTGTAGCTAAATATTTAACCTGCTTACCGCAATTTTTACAAGTGATTATCTGTCCCTTGCTTTCCCATTCGGAAAAACCGCAATCAGGACAGTAGTACATAGCTCTTTCAAGATATTCAGCAGATTTTTTAGAAGGATATAGATAATCAAGCTTGCATTCGTTATGATATAGCTCCTTACAAATCAAATCGTAAAGCTCATCATTTGATAAAGCATTATATTCCTCGGGCTCAATTACCTTAGAAACATAGCAATCCATTTTGCCCTTTCTTACAACATCACTCCAACGGGGATGAACACCGTAGCCACCGTCAAGCTTATATATAATTAAAGGAAGATTTAATGCTTTTACCAATTGCGCAATTGCAGGCTTTATATATCCTGTTTCGCCACTGAATGTTCTGTTGCCCTCAGGAGCAACAGCAATAGATCCACCTTCCTTAGCAACCTTTTTAGAATCAATGACAGCTCGAACATCTGTCATTGATTTTTTTATTGGAATAGGTGCAACTAAATATTTAATTAATGATGAAACAAAGCCATTGGAGAACAAATCCTCGCTTGCAATGTAATATATCGGCTGCTTAAATGCCATTCCAACAAAAAATTGGTCAAATGCTGTTTGATGGTTATATAAAATAAAATATGTACGCTTATTTTCTTCCTTGAATTTATGAATTTTCATTCCATATTTTATTCTTGAATATGGATAAAGCACCATCCAAGCAAGATTTTTTACAATCTTATGCCTGAATTTTAGCCATTTTTTCTTTTTATTTTTCTTCTTGTTTTTCATAAATATTCCTTCGTGGAAATCATAAATTAATTGTTGTATTTGTAAATAATTTAACAAAAAACTATTGTTATTATAGCATAAATTTGTTGATTTGTCAAATTTATCTTGTATATAAATTAAGTATTATTTTTTTATTTGAATAATATAAATTTAATATAAGCGAATTGCGAGGTAATAAATGTGTCGAATAAGATAAACGGAAAAATGATAAAAAGAGGATTGATACTTTTAGGAGTGTTTTTGATTTTAAGCATAATAATTGTATTTTCTCTTTTTAAGCTTCAAATATTAGACTATGAAAGCTATCAAAGCAGTGTTTTGGATCAATTAACGGTTGAAACGAATGTGAATCCTCTTAGAGGAGTTATTTATGAAAGAAACGGCAAAATATTGGCAACAAATAAAACTGTTTGGATTTTATATCTTATACCTAAAAACATAAAAAATCCTGAATTTATAGCAAAAAATCTATCAGAAATAACAGGCTTAAAGTACGAGACAATTTTAAATAAAGCCCAAAAAACAGGATACAAATATCAAATCATACATAATGCATTAGATGAAGATACAACAACTAAAATTAGAAAATTTATAGACGAAAATGATTTAACAGATCAAATACAGTTAAATGCAAGCGCAAAGCGATATTATCCATATACAACATTAGCATCCCACGCATTAGGCTTTGTCAATGGTGACGGCGTAGGAATATACGGTCTTGAAAGGTCATATAACAACATTTTAGAGGGCACAAGCGGTAAATACATCACTGCTCAAAACGCGCAAAGCGGTGAAATGCCATTTCAATTTGAAGAGTATTTGGAGTTAAGTGATAGCTATAATATTGTATCAACCATAGATTTATATTTGCAATATCAATTAGAAGCACAATTAAAAATAGCTTCAATTGAAGCGGGAGCGAAAAATCGTTCAGCAGGCATTGTTATGAATCCTAAAACAGGTGAAATTTATGCAATGGCGGTTTATCCAAGCTTTGATTTAAATGAGCCATATACGCTTGATTTATCGTCACAGGAAATATTAAATAAATATGATAACGGAACAAAGGAATACAAAAACGAATACCTAAATTTACTTTTTACAATGTGGAATAATAAGGCTATAACGGAGCTATATGAGCCCGGATCAACCTTTAAGCTTGTTACCACATCTGTTGCTTTACAAGAGGGAGCAGCCACATTGAATAGTGGCTTTCATTGCTCAGGTTCTTTAAAAATTGATGGCTTTTACAGAGCGATAAGTTGCCACAAAAGAACAGGCCACGGCTCGCTTACCTTTGCCGAGGCATTACAGCAATCCTGTAATCCGTCTATGATGATTTTATCGTCAAGAATAGGAAAAGAAAAGTTTTATGATTACTTTAAAAGATTTGGTTATACAAGCACAACAGGAATAGATTTACCGTCTGAGGCAAGAGGATATTATCATAGCTTTAATGATTTTTCAAATGTATCTCTTGCAGTTTATTCGTTCGGTCAAACATTTAAAACTACACCGATTCAGCAATTAAGAGCAGTATGCGCAGTAGCGAACGGAGGATATTTGGTTACGCCTCATTTGCTTAAGGAAATTACTGATACAGAAGGCAATACAGTATATGAGTATAATACTCAAAAGGGAGAACAAATTATATCTACTGATGTTTGCAGCACCATATCTCAAATATTAAAAGAGGGTGTTGATGGCGCTGGCGGTGCTAAAAACGCATATGTTGCAGGATATAGCATTGCTGCAAAGACAGGTACATCAGAAAAAAAGGATAAATATGATGAAAACGGAAATACACCGTATAGAGTATCATCATGTGTTGCATATGCCCCTGCTAATGATCCACAAATTGCAATAATTATGCTTGTTGACGAACCAAGCATAGGATCTGCTTACGGAAGTGTAGTAGTAGCGCCTTATGTTTCATCATTTATGGAATTGGCATTGCCATATTTAGGCATAGAAGCTGTATTTAGCGAGGACGATAAGGAGCACGAGCAAATTTCAGTGCCAGATGTATGTAATATGACACTCGAAGAAGCAAAGGATATTCTAAAAAAATTAGAAATTAACTTTGAAGTAATAGGAAACGGAGAAAATATAATATCGCAAACCCCAATAGAAAATAGCATTATTTATAAAAAAACAGGAAAAATATTACTTTATACATCGACTGATAATCCGAAGCACGGCATTGTGCCAAATGTAATAGGTAAGACTCCCGAGGAAGCAAATAAAATACTTATAAATGCAGGCTTTAACATTAAATTAGAAGTCTCACTTAATTTGTCAAAGCATAGTGGCGCCACCATTATTTCTCAATATCCTGTGGCAAACGAGTACTATGAGCTTGGAAAGCCTGTAACAATCAAAATTTTGTATACCGATGAAAAGGATTAATATGAAGCTTTATGAATTAGTAAAGGATATAAAAATTAAATGCACTAATGTTGATTTAAGCTGTGAGGTAAATGGGATTTCCTCAGACTCGCGTGATATTTCAAAAGGAGATGTATTCGTAGCAATAAGGGGAGAAAAAAGAAACGGAAATAATTATATTGAGGAAGCAATAGAAAAAGGCGCTTGTGCAGTTATATCACAAGAAAATAATTACTATCTTGATGTGCCATACATAAAGGTCGAAAACGATAGAGAAGCATTATCAAAAATTTGGAATGCATATTATGGATATCCGTCAAAAAATATGAAGATCATTGCATTTACAGGCACTAACGGAAAAACCTCTTGTGTGCATATACTTAAATCTATTTTAAAGGAAGCTAATAAAAAATACGGAATAATATCAACCGTTGGATGTGAAATTAATGGAGAGGTTCTAAATATCGGTGGCGGTAGTGAGGTAAGCGACATTCCCTCATCTATGACAACGCCTGATCCAAAATATTTATATGAAGCATTATATAGAATGAAGCAAAGCGGTGTAGATTATGTGGTTATGGAGGCATCCTCACATGCATTAAATCAATATAAGCTATCTGGAATGGAAATATATATCGGAGCATTTACTAATTTATCAAATGAGCATTTAGATTACCATAAAACAGTGGAAAATTATTTTGAGTGTAAGAAAAAGCTTTTCGAAATGTGTAAAATCGGTATTGTAAATATAGATAATGAATACGGCTTGAGGCTTAAAAATAGCTTTTCAAATATAAAAACAGTATCAACGAAGGGGAAAGCGGATTTTTATGCTACAAGCGTTTGCTGTATCGACAGTGGATGCAAATTTGTTGCTTATCATAAGAAAAATGTAATAGAAATCAATTCAAATCTTATCGGACACTTTGTACCTGATAATATTTTACTTTCAATAGCTTGCGCATCGATTTTAGGCATTTCAAATGAGCATATACAAAACGGTGTGAAAAAAATAGAATATATTGAGGGAAGAATGGAAAAAATATCTGATAATATATTTATAGACTATGCCCATACTCCTGAAGCGTTTGAGCGTATTTTAAGCTCTGTTAATTTAATATTTAATAAAAAAATAACTGTGCTATTTGGTTGCGGCGGGGACAGAGATAAAACTAAAAGAGCAAAAATGGGAAAAATCGCATCTAAATATGCTGATAAGCTAATAATAACATCAGATAATTCAAGAGGTGAAAATCCAACAGAAATAATTAACGAGATTTTTATGGGCGTTGATAAGGAAAAGCTATGCTATATCATACCAAACAGAGAAAATGCCATCAAGCTCGCTATTAAAATTTTAGATAAGGATGATGTTTTACTTTTACTTGGAAAGGGACACGAAAAATACGAAATAAATAGCGAAGGCAAGCATTACTTTAATGAAAAGGAAATTGTAAGGGAAGCTTTTAATGTACAAAATTAAGCCTATATATGCAAGCGAAATTGCAAAAATAGCTGATGGCACACTATTCGGAAAAAATACCATAATTGAGTATGTTTCGATTGATACAAGAGAAGAATATAAATTAAATACCGCCTATATTGCAATTAAAGGCAAAAAATATGACGGTCACACATTTATTTCTGAAGCATTACGCAAGGAAAGCTCTTTAATAATATCTAATTATAGGATACAGGAAGCGGAATCAAATATAGTAGTTACCGATACAGCAGTTTCATTAGGAAGGCTTGCTAAATATTTATCTGAAAATGTACGAAAAATAGGTATAACAGGAAGTGTTGGTAAAACTACCGTTAAGGAAATGGTTTATCTTGTATTAAATGAAAAATATAATGTTGCTAAAACGAAAGAAAATGAAAATAACGAAATCGGCGTACCGATAACGCTCTTGAAATCCTATGATAGTGATATCGTCATAGTAGAAATGGGAATGCGAGGACTAAATCAAATACGGTATTTATCAAGCGTTTGCGAGCCTGAAATATCAATAATAACAAATATTGGAACCGCTCATCTTGAATTATTAAAAACAGTTGATAATATATTTAAGGCTAAAACGGAAATTTTAGAATACACTAAAAAAATAGCTATTATCCCATATGATAAAAGGCTTTTATCG
>JAFQAM010000316.1 GCA_017416885.1 Clostridia bacterium
AAAGAACTTGGAATGAATGATACTTGTTTTAAAAATTGCCATGGTATTGATGAAGATGGCCATGTTACGTCCGCGTATGATATTGCTCTTATGTCAAGAGAGCTGATAAAGCATAAAAAGGTTAGCGAATACGCAACCATATGGATGGATACAATAAGAAACGGGGAGTTTGGTCTAACAAATACTAATAGACTTGTTAGATTTTATAAAGGAATTACAGGCTTAAAAACCGGTTCTACATCAAAGGCGGGATTTTGTGTCAGCGCTACCGCTAAGCGTGATGGAATGGAGCTTATTGCTGTAATAATGGGCGCAGAAAGCTCGGAAAATAGAAATGCTTGCGCAACTAAGCTGTTAGATTATGGATTTGCAAATTTTTCAATATATGAGGACACAGCAAATGATTATGGTACAATTCAAATTTTAGGAGGTACAAAAAACAGTGTCGCTGTAAAATATGACGGTTTCATTCAATTACTGACAAAAGGAAAGAACAAACAAATTAATAAAGAAATTGAAATTATTGAAAACATTGATGCTCCTGTTAAAAAAGGCGACATAGTAGGTAAAATTAAATATATATCTGATGGTGAAATAATTGGTGAAAATAACATATATTGCAAAGAAAATGCAGACAAAATAAGTTTTTGGGAATATTTTATAAGAGTGCTAAAAAATTTTGTTATAAATAATTAAAAATTAACAAAAAAGTGTTGAAATTTAGCGACGAATGTAGTATTATATTGTGTATAATATTATATAGAGGTACACAATTATGACACTATCGCTAAATACTAAATTCCTTGGTAATTCAATTACTAATGAGGATTTAAAAAATATATCAAATGAGGTTTACGCAGCGCAAGCAAAGCTTAATGCTCGTAACGGTGAAGGTAGTGATTTTCTTGGTTGGATAGACCTTCCTGAAAATTACGACAAAGAGGAATTTGCAAGAATTAAAGCTGCTGCAAAAAGAATTCAGGATAGCTGCGATATTTTTGTAGTTATAGGTATTGGTGGCTCATATCTTGGAGCAAGAGCGGCAATTGAATTTGTAAAATCTCCTGTTTATAATAATATTCCTAACAAAAAAACACCAGATATTTATTTTGCAGGTAATTCAATAAGCGCTTCCGCTTTAAATGATCTTTTAAAGATTTGTGAAGGCAAGGATGTATGTATTAATGTAGTTTCAAAATCCGGTACAACTACCGAGCCTGCGGTTGCATTCAGAGTATTCAGAAATCTTTTAGAGGAAAAGTACGGCAAGGAAGGCGCTAAGGATAGAATTTTCTCAACAACAGATAGAGCAAAGGGAACTCTTAAAAAGTTTTCTGATGAAAACGGATATGAAACCTTTGTTGTGCCTGATGATGTAGGCGGAAGATTTTCAGTTTTAACTGCTGTTGGCTTATTACCGATTGCTGTTGCAGGAATTGATATTGACGCAATGATGAAGGGCGCACAGGATGCAAGAAAAGCATATGCTAATGCAGATATTGAAAATAATGATTGCTTAAAATATGTTGCTATTCGTAATGTTTTGTACCGTCAAGGCAAGAGTGTTGAAATTTTAGCCGCTTATGAGCCTGCCGCTCAAATGCTTTGTGAATGGTGGAAGCAACTATTCGGTGAAAGCGAAGGAAAGGACGGAAAGGGAATTTTCCCAAGCTCTGTTATTTTCTCAACAGACCTACATTCGCTTGGACAGTTTATCCAGGATGGCACAAGAATAATGTTTGAAACAGTTCTTGATATTAAGAATGCAAATGATGAGCTTCCTATTCCTTATGATCCTGCAAATGTAGATAAGCTTAATTTCTTAGCCGGCAAGGATTTAGATTATGTTAATCATACTGCAATGCTTGGTACATTATTTGCGCATTCTGACGGCAATGTACCAAATGTTGTGTTAGAATTAGAGAATAGAAGCGAATATTCATTCGGATATTTAGTTTACTTCTTTGAGCTTGCTTGCGCTATTTCAGGCTATACCTTAGGCGTAAATCCATTCAACCAACCGGGTGTTGAAAGCTACAAAAAGAACATGTTTGCTTTGCTTGGCAAGGAAGGATATGAGGATTTAGCTCAAGAATTAAATAAAAGAATAACAAAATAAACGAAAAAAGAGCAGTTTTTGCTCTTTTTTTCATATTTTGAATAATTTTTCAAATTTTTTTAGTAATTTTAACTAAAACTATTGATTTTTTTGAGAATATAGTGTATAATTTAGACAGAAAGAAAAAGTATATTGTGGAGGACAAATAATATGATAAAAATTATTATTGGTGTGAAAGGCACAGGTAAAACAAAAATTCTCATCGAGATGATTAACTCTGCACTTGAGAGCTCAAAGGGCTCAGTTGTGTGCATAGAGAAGGGCGAAAATCTCAGACTCACACTTAGTCACAAGTGCAGATTAATTAATTCTGATGAATATATGGTAAATGATGCTCAGGAGCTTTACGGTTTCATTGCAGGATTGTTAGCAAGCAACCACGATATTACAGACTTATTTATTGATGCAACATTTAGAATCTGTCAAAGAGATGTTGTTGCATTTGATACCTTCTTAACAGAGGTAGATAAGCTTGCAGCAAAGTATGATGTTAATTTAGTAATGACATTATCTATGCCGGCTGAAAACGCAACTGAGAATATCAAAAAATACCTATAAAAATTTTTATAGTGAGGTAAGGACCAATGTACGATTAAGTTTCGCACAAGCTTTTACTAAAATGAAAGAGGATATTCCAATGAACAATTAATTGTATGCTTCATATAATTTGATTTATTAAAAATGCTTTTTAAGGAGAGAGCATAATAAATAGATTGCAAGGTTTACGAATGAGCTATAAAGCATAGCTATGTAAAGCCCACACAATTATATGATTTAATATGGGTTGACTTTAAGTCATAGCGAGTTTGTTCTTAAGATATATGTACCGAATATACCAAATAGATACACTGCTAAACAGTGCTTCGCATATGAGCTTAATTACGAGGTGAGCCTTATGAAAGTATTAAATTACAATTTAAAATTCAAAAATCTAAAATGAGTAAGCGAGGGCAGTCCAATGTACTATTTTGATTTAACCTCAACAGTTGATATTTAGAATTCATTATCGAAATTTGCTTAAAGGTAGCTTAACCTTAATATTGATTTGAAATTATTCGATAAGAAAAATCACAAGATTATATCATAACAATTCCGCCCAACAGTTACCTGTTGGGCGTTGATTTTTGGAGAATTATGGACATATTTTTAAGATTACACTTTATTTTTTTAGTTATTTTGATTATATCTATTCCTTTGTTTATGCAAAGAACTTCATATCAAAGCATTAATGAGAAAAAATTCAAACTATATAGAATTAAAAGATTCGGTTTTTTATTTAGAGGTATGCAAGGTGCATCTGCTTCGAGTCATGGAGTAATTTTACCTATGTTATATATTCAAATCCAAGGATATGTAGTTGGTATTCTATCACTGATATTATTTGTTATAAGTGAAATTTATAATTTTTTTAAAGAGTGTTTTTTAATACTAATTGTAACTATGTTTATACATATATTTAGCATCATCATAATAACAGTAATATCCGGATTTATAAGTAAAAAAAGAAGTGTTAAAAAATGAATTTTTAGAGCTTACACATTTTTGCGTAAGCTCTATTTTTAATAATGTTGTTTCATAATATAGAACAATTTCGTTAAAAAAGCATATGATATAACAGAAGGCGACAAAATTGTCTTCAAATTTACAGGAGGATAATACCTATGCTGGATAACAAAAATTGTTCAAGTCCTCATCAAAAGGAAAATATCTGCATCGATACTTACAGGGTTCTTGATTCCTGTAGAGATAAAGATTGCTACGAAAATGTTAAGGTTTATTTAACAGATTTCGGCGAGGAAATTATTGAGCGCACATCTACAATCAGAGCAAAATGCGCTAAAATTATTTCATCTTATATTGATGTTGTTGATGTTCCATTTAACAGAGGATTTTATCAGCTTAACATAAAAATTTATACCAAAATTACCTTTGAAGCTTGTATTTGCCAGGGCAATGTACAAGAGTTTGAAGGTATTGCGGTGGTTGAAAAGAAGGTTATTCTTTTCGGTAGCGAAGGAAATGTAAGCGTATTCAAGAGCGAATTAAACGGAACAGGCTTCTGCGATGAGCATTCTTGCAATTCCACACAAACAAACAACCTTCCAATCGCAGTGCTTGAAACAGTTGATCCAATTGTTTTAAATGTAAAGGTAATTGAGCCACACCATCACAAGATTTGCTGTTGCTGCTGTGTTGATGATATTCCTGATCATATCAAATGTAAGCTCAACGGAAGATTATGCGACCGTGATGACAAAGCGCTTGTTGTATCATTGGGATTTTTCTCAGTAGTTAAAATTGAGAGCCCTGCACAATTGCTTGTAAACGCAATTGAATACAATATTCCTGATAAGGAATGTGTAACTGCATGCGAAAACGATCCTTGTACATTATTCAGAACTATGTCTTTCCCGATTGGTGAATTTTCACCTTATATTCCTCAGGGATTTGGTTGTAGTGTATCTAAAAAGGATAAGGATAACGGTTGCGGTTGTAAATAAAAATATAATGGACTGTTTTTGCAGTCCATTATATTTTTATTAAATTATCTGTGTAGCTTGATATTTCATCAGCATTATGAGATACGATTATAATTGTTTTTCCTTTAATTAAATCAAATACCTTTGGAATGATTCTGTTTTTCATATTGTTATCAAGAGCAGAGAATGGTTCATCGAATATAAATATATCACCGTTATAATATAGTGCTCTTGCTAAAGAAAGACGCATTTTCATACCGCCTGAAAGCTCATTCGGATATGTATTTTTGTCATTCTGTAATTCTACAATTGTTAAAATTTCATCAATTGATAAAGAAGTGTTTTTTTCTACAAGCTCTAAGTTTTGTTTAACTGTTATCGCATTAAATAATCTTGGCTCTTGAAAAACATAGCTGATTTTGTTGCTTTCTTTTATTATTTCTCCTTTATAGCTATTATCGAGTCCCGCGATTATTCTTAAAAGCGTTGTTTTGCCGCATCCGCTTTCGCCTGTAATTACAGTAATCTTATTTTCTGGGATTTCTATTGAAAAATTATCAAAAACAAGCTTTTTATCAAAAAATTTAGTTAAATTATGAATTTTCATTTGAACCTCCGCTTGATTTGATATATTTCTTTAGTAAAAGCTTAAATAAACGCATAATGACAAGCTCAAAAATCAAGCTAATTACTATTACAGTAGCTGTCCAAGCGAATACATCTATATTTTCAAAGTATGTTTTTGCATTAAATAGCTCAGTACCGATAGAGACATTTGGAGTGCATAACACCTCTGCGGCAATTCCGGCTTTCCAGCCAAGTCCGATAGAGGATAATAGCGCTGACGAAATATAAGGCATCAGAGAAGGAACATATAAGGATGACGCTTGCTTTTTAAATGGGATTTTATAAACCTTGCATACCTCAATTAAATCCTTATCAATGCTTTTTATTCCTTGATATACATTTGAAAAAACAATTGGAAATACCATTAATGACGATATAATTATCGGTGTAATTTCATTTCCGTTTTTAATTAAAACTATAAATAAAATTATAAATGAAGCAACAGGAGTTGATTTCACGACTGTAACAAACGGGGATATAATTTCATAAATAATTTTTGAAAAAGAGCACAAAAGCCCTATTAATGAGCCTAAAATTATAGCAATTATAATACCTAAGCCGACTCTATACAGCGAAAATAGTGTTATTTTCCAAAAGCTCCATGTAATGATCAGTTGATATAGCCTTTTAATAACATCAAACGGTGAAGGAAAAAGAAGTGGTTTCCCTATGATTAAAGAAACCACTTCCCAAACTCCTATCCAAAATAATGCTATTAAAGGTACCTTTAATACTTTATATAGCTTATGCTCCATAATAGAAATCGTCGTTAGGAATAGCGTTTCCTATGCTTGCCGGGGCTACTGAATTCATTGCGTCTATGAAGTTGGACATTGCATTTTTCATATCATTGCCGTCTAAATAAGCGATATTGCAATTCGGAATAGCTTTTGTAGCAACTGCTTCATTAGCAAAAATTCCGAATTCCTTAATTGCAGCTGCTGCAGATGATGGATTATTATTTAATGATTCAATTGAGCTCTTATATTCCTTTAAAAACTCTTTTACGCTACCTGGATATTGGTTAGCAAAGTCTGTTCTTACAACCACGCAGCCTTGAACTAATTGCTTGCCATTGGAGATTTTGTTCCATTCGTCAGTAAAATCTAAAGTTGTTTTAAGATTTTTGTTTGCGCTTGTTGCAATTGTAACCATTGGCTCAGGTAATACTGCATAATCTACCTTACCTGCAACAACAGCCTCGCGAAGCGCATCTGGCTTAGCATATGTTGTTGAATCAATTGTCACCTTGCCTGACAGATTATTCTTTTCTACAATATATTTTAATATAAATGTAGGATTTTGAGCAGGGCAGTATATTGTTTTGCCCTCTAAATCTGACATTGAGTTTACTTCAATATTATTTGTAACTAAATAGAGAACACCTAAAGTATTAATTGCAATAATTTGAACGCCGCCGTTTGTCTTATTATAAGCGTTTGCGGCTGCATTTGTTGGTAATGCAGCTATATCAATTGAGCCATTAATTAAGCCCGCTAAAACAAGTGAGGGATCTGTCTGTACTTCAAATTCATACTTATTTGCAGTGTTTCCTTGGGCATTTTCCTTCATAAGAGGAGCCATGCCAAAGCCTGTTGTGCCGTTTAATGTTGTAACCTTGATTGCTTCATCTGTTTTTTTATCGTTACAAGATGAAAAAGCAAGTAGAGATACAGCAATTAAAATAAGTGCTAATGTGAGTGAGAGAATTTTTTTCATTGTCTTATACCTCGTTTAATATTATTTTTTTATCTTGTTTAGTGATTGTGCCATTTTTTTCAAGCTTTTCAAATGCACGGTATAGAGTGGCACGGCCTATACCTATCATTTTTGCAATTGTTGACATATCTACCTTTAAATCAATTACATTTTCTTCTCTTGGAAGCTGTAATAGATATGTGTAGAGCTTATTTTCGGCGCTTTTAGCGGTATAAGCATTAATTTTAGTGTTTAAAAAGCTTATTCTTTTAGCTAAAAACTCAATATACTTAATTGAAATGCTTTTTTCCTCTGATATGCAGCCTTCAATAAATTCTTTATTCATTGTAATCACTGTGCAATCCGTCACGGCTTTGACAATAGTTAAATGCTTAGGCGTATCAAATAAGCAAGCTGCTCCGTAAACATCATTTGGATTAAGCTTTCTTATAATAACACCGTCATCGCCTGACTTTATTATTGCTTTTCCTTTTACAATAATACCGATTTTACAAAGTGTTTTATTATTTTGCATTATTTCACCTTGCGAATAATGCTCCTCGTAAACTCCTTTAACAGTTAGTAATTTTTCGATTTTTTTATCATCCAAACCATTAAATAGGAAAAAGTTTTCTTGCAAAAATTGTTTCATATCCATAAATACATCCAACTTTACAAAAGTGTCTCATTTGATACACATATAATATCATGTTTATTTGAAATTGTCAATATATTTTGCTTAAATACCTTGATTTTTTTAAATAAATAGGTTATTATTAATATAATAAAAAATTCTAAGGAGATTGTTATGGCGATTTTAGTAACAGGCGGAACAGGCTTTATTGGCTCACATACCGTCGTACAGCTTTTAAATGATAACAGAGAGGTAGTTATTCTTGATAATCTTTGCAATTCTAAGGAATGCGTTCTTGATAGAATAAAAGCTATCACAGGAAAAAGCGTTAAGTTTTACAAAGCTGATTTATTAAATGTAGATGAAATTGAAAGGGTATTTGAGGAAAACGACATTGATTCCGTTATTCACTTTGCAGGCTTAAAGGCTGTTGGTGAAAGTGTTGCTAAGCCAATGTGGTATTATCACAATAATATTACCGGCACACTTAATCTTTGCAGGGCTATGAGCGAGCATAATTGCAAGAGAATTGTTTTCTCTTCATCTGCTACTGTATACGGTAAGCCTGAATCAGTACCGATTAATGAGGATTTCCCACTTTCAACAACAAATCCTTATGGCGAAACAAAGCTTATGATTGAGAGAATTCTTTCAGATATTTATGTTTCAGATAATGAGTGGAGCATTTCAATTTTAAGATATTTCAACCCTATCGGAGCTCACGAAAGCGGATTAATCGGCGAGGATCCTAAAGGAATTCCTAACAATCTTTTACCGTATGTTGCAAGAGTTGCTTTCGGTAAGTACGATCATGTAAATGTATTCGGTAATGACTACGCAACACCTGACGGAACGGGAGTTCGTGACTACATACATGTTGTAGACCTTGCAAATGCCCATTTAAAGGCTCTTGACAGAGCTGCTAAGGTTAAAGGAGTAGAGCACTTTAACATCGGCACAGGAAAGGGATATTCAGTTCTTGATATTATTCATGCTTTTGAAAAAGCAATCGGTCATGAAATTAAGTATGTAATTTGTGAAAGAAGACCGGGCGATATTGATGAATGCTATGCTAATCCTACTAAAGCTGCCGAGGTTCTTGGTTGGAAAGCAATTTATGACATCGATAAAATGTGCTTAGATGCAGCAAATTGGCAAAAGAAAAATCCTGACGGATACGGTGAATAATATGATTACTAAAGAGCTTTTCGGTAAATTAAGTGACGGCAGAGAAGTATATGCATACACTTTAAAAAATCATAAAGGCGCTTCTGTCAAAATTATGAGCTTAGGCGCTACAATTATTTCAATTAATGTTCCTGATAAGAATGGCGTTTTAGCAGATGTTATTTGTGGATATGATGATGTTGATTCTTATCTTACAAATAGCGGTTACCAAGGCGCTATTATAGGTAGATACGGAAATAGAATTAAAAATTCTCGCTTTATACTTGACGGTAAAGAATATAAGCTATATAATAATGAAAAAAGCAATCATCTCCACGGCGGCAAGGAAGGCTTTGACAAAAAGCTTTGGGACGCAAGATATTGGGAAATAGGCAACACAATGTATCTTGAGTTTTCTTACTTATCTTGTGATATGGAAGAAGGTTATCCCGGAAATTTAGCTGTAAAAATCCTTTATTCTTTTGATAATGAGAATATTTTTACAATTAATTATAAAGCCACAACAGACAAAAAGACAGTTTTAAATCTTACAAACCACGCTTATTTTAATCTTGGAGGATATGATTCAGGAAGAATTGAAAATCATAGCTTATGGATTGATGCTGACAAGGTGTCTGTTGTTGACGAAGAATTGATGCCAACAGGCGAAGAAATGCTTGTGGAGAATACTCCATTTGATTTCAGAACAGAGAAGTTAATTGGTAAGGATATCGAGGCTGATAATGCACTTTTGAAATTAGGTCAGGGCTATGACCATAACTTTATTTTAAATGGCAACGGTACTGTTAAGTATATAGCTACTCTTAAGGATACCAAA
>JAFQAM010000317.1 GCA_017416885.1 Clostridia bacterium
GCTACCTGCGCGCCGATTGCTGCGCCTAAGCCGAAGCCCATTGTACCAAGACCGCCGCTTGAAACAAAGCGTCTTGTTGTATCAAAGGTTGAGTATTGAGCCGCCCACATTTGATGTTGTCCTACATCTGTTGCGGTAACTGTTCTTGGAAGCTTATACTTATTGATAACATCAAATACCATTTTCGGTGTCATTCTGTCGCCTGCCATTTTTGCAGCCTTTTCAGCTATCTGAGCTTCCTTTTCCTTCAGCGCTTTGATTTCATTTGCCCATTCGGGCTTTTTGGATTCGTTTGCTTTTTTTGCAATTCTTGTGAAGGAATCAAATACATCGGCAACGATACCGAGGTCAACATTTACATTCTTGTTAATTTCCGCAAAGTCAGGATCAAGCTGAATGATTTTTGTGCCCTTTGCAAATTTCTTTGTATTACCTGTCGCTCTGTCGCTGAAGCGAACTCCTACGCCTATAATTAAGTCGGCTTCCTTCTGAGCCATAGAGGATGCGAAGTGACCGTGCATACCCTGCATTCCCAAAAATCTTTCATAGTTATCGGGAACGGCTGACAGTCCCATAAAGGTACAGCCGATGCAAGCGCCGATTTTTTCTGCAAAATCAATTACCTGCTTACCCATACCAAGTCCCGCTGCGCCGCCACCAATATAGATATAGGGTTTTTTAGCTTCATTTACAAGCTTTACCGCTTCGTCGATTTGCTCCTCGGTTGCCTTTGGCAGTGGCTTTTTCTCAACAATGCCCTGTGGCTCAAAGTCATATGTGGCTACCTGAACATCCTTTGGTACATCCACGAGAACTGGTCCAGGTCTGCCTGATTTAGCGATTGCAAATGCCTCTCTGATTGAGTTTGCCAAATCCTCTATTCTGTTTACAAAATAGTTGTGCTTTGTAATCGGAAGTGTAACGCCTGTAATATCAATCTCCTGGAAGCTGTCCTTACCGATTAAGCTGCAAGGTACATTTCCTGTAATTGCTACCATTGGAATTGAGTCAAGCATTGCGGTTGCAATACCTGTTACAAGGTTAGTAGCGCCCGGGCCTGAGGTGGCAATGCATACGCCCACCTTACCTGTTGCTCTTGAGTAGCCATCGGCTGCGTGCGCCGCGCCTTGCTCGTGCGCTGTTAAATAGTGATTAATTTTATCCTTAAACTTATAAAGTGCATCATAAATATTAATTACCTGTCCGCCGGGATAACCGAATACATCGGTAACGCCCTGCTCAATCAAGGTGCTTATTATGATTTCTGCGCCTGTCATTTTCATAGGGTTTCTCCTAACTTATTATTTATTTATATTTTTCAGCATTGTATTTACTGCGCTGATAAGAGCCTTAACCGATGAAACGATAATATCGCTGTCAACGCCTGTGCCCCAATATACCTTTCCGTCATACTTAACGCTGACATAGGATGCCGCCTTGGAGCTTGATTTTCCCTCAAGGTCGTGCTCTGTATAGCTGTCAAGAGAATAATCAATTCCTGTCGCGCTCTTTAATGCGTTGCTGATTGCATCTAAACGGCCGTTACCTACTGATTCGGTTTTAGTATAATTGCCGTTATATTTAATAGTTGCGTTGGCTACAATTCCGTTTTCGTTTTCCTCGTAAACAGCCTTTTCAACATCGATTATGTCAGTCAGGTTTACAAAATCGCGCTTAAAGATTTCATATACCTCAGCAGGCTGAAGCTCCTTGTGCGCGTGGTCGGAAATACTCTTTACATGGTAGCCGAAGGCTTCTCTCATTTTTGGCGGAAGCACATACTTGAACTGTGTTTCCATAATATATCCTATACCGCCCTTGCCTGACTGTGAGTTGATACGGATTACATCCGCCTCGTAAACTCTTCCTACATCAGTTGGATCAATGGGTAAATAAGGTACATTCCAAACAGATGCTTTCTTTTCCTCGCGGAATTTCATTCCCTTGGCGATTGCATCCTGATGTGATCCGCTGAATGCGGCGAATACTAACTGACCGCTATACGGCTGTCTTTCGTAAACATGCATTCTTGTAACCTTTTCGTAAACCTCGGTAATTTCAGGAAGGTTTGAAAAATCAAGATTCGGATCAACGCCCTGTGAATACATATTAAGAGCTAATGTGATAATATCTACATTTCCTGTTCTTTCACCGTTACCGAAAAGTGTGCCTTCAATTCTGTCGCCGCCTGCCAAAAGTCCCATTTCGCTATCTGCTACCGCGCAGCCTCTGTCGTTATGGGGATGTAATGAGATAATTACATTTTCACGGCATTTCAGGTTTTTGTGCATATACTCTACCTGACTTGCATAAACATGAGGCATTGAATGAGATACTGTTACAGGCAGGTTAATAATTACCTTGTCTTCAGGCGTTGGCTTCCAGATATCAATAACCTCATTACAGATTTCAAGAGCAAACTCAGGCTCTGTTCCCGTAAAGCTTTCAGGTGAATATTCAAAGGTGATTTTGCCCTTAGCGCTTGCCTTGTATTTATTGCAAAGGTTTGCGCCGAACTTGGCAATTTCAATAATTTCCTTTTTATCCTTTTTGAAAACCTGCTCTCTTTGAGCAACTGAGGTTGAGTTATAAAGATGAACTACTGCGTGCTTTGCGCCGTCAATCGCTTCAAAGGTTTTGGCAATAATATGCTCTCTTGACTGAGTTAAAACCTGAATTGTAACATCGTCGGGAATTAAATTCTGCTCAATAAGAGTACGGCAAAATTCGTATTCCGTTTCTGATGCTGCGGGAAAGCCGATTTCGATCTCCTTAAAGCCTACCTTACACAGTAATTTAAAAAACTCAAGCTTCTCCTCTAAGCTCATTGGAATGATAAGCGCTTGGTTGCCGTCTCTTAAATCGACGCTACACCATACAGGTGGTTTATCAATTCCTTCCTTTTTCACCCAATCCATTGTTACGCCGCTTGGCGCAAAATACTGTTTTGAGTACTTTTGTACATTTTTCATAGTAATTCCTTTCCGGAGACGGTAAGGGAGATGTAAAAATAAAAAACGCTCCTTTACGCAAAACTCCTATAGCTTGCATAAAAGAGACGAAGATATTCTCCGCGGTACCACTCTAATTGATGCTATTATGCATCCACCTCTTTACTTTGTCCATCAACAAAGCTTCTCTATAACGGGAGAGCCCGTCCAAGTCTACTGACGAATACCGTTTTCGGTTGGCAACTCGGGGATGAGATATTTCATATTTTCACGCTATCTTACACCAACCGACAGCTCTCTATGCTGAATAAATATGAATTTTATTCCCTTCAAGGTCTTTAAATATAAATATATTATATAAATTTGTCAATAATTTGTCAAGCATAAAAATGAATATTTTTTCATTTTGATTTTTGTTACTAAAATAAGAAAAAATCGCGCCGTTTTTTGTGCAAATTGCACATATTTGACGCGATTTTTATTTATTCATATTTAGTATCGTTTTTTATTTTCTCTGATATTTGCTCCTGAATTAATTTTTCATATGCATAAAAAGCTCCGCCTTCATTATCTAATTCCTCTTGAGCTTTCAGTCTTGCGGCTTCTTCATCCTTGCCCATTGAAATATAATTATTTGTATATATCTCCAATAATTCATTTTTCTTTTGCGATATCTGCTCTTTAGTTGGCTTTACGATTTCGTTTTGCGCATATGCATATAAAATCATTTCTTGTCTCATTATTTCTTCAAGATACTCATCTACCGTCATATTCAAGCTTTTTACTACATATTCCTCGAAGCATACACCATTTATCATTATGAAATCTCTGTCTGCTCTTTGGAATTTAGCTAAAAGCTCCTGTTTTTCAAGCTCAGGATATTGCAATATTACAGAATTATCTTCGATATAATCAAAATACTTATTTTCCGCCATTTGTCTCTTCAAATATTCCTCATATTCATACGCTGTATTACAATCAGCACTTAAGTAATTTTGAACAAATTCATCGTTATATTCCTGAGCTATATGCAATCCGTTTGCAGTTACAACAAATTCAACCTTTTTTCCTGCAAGCTTATATTCTGTGTAATCATCCGGCATTTGGAGTATAAAGCTTTTTGTTTCGCCTACCTTCATTCCTACAATACCTTGTTCAAATTCATAGTAAGACAAATTTGAGCCAAGATAAAATTTTGTTGGCGGTTTTTCAAGTAAAAGCACATCCTTACCGTTTTCCTTTAATCTTTCACCGTTATCATCAACCAAGTAAGCCAAATAGCTTACTAACGGAACATCGCCTATATTAATTTCCTTGTTTTTGATTTCCGTAATAAAGCAAATTTCTTGTCCTCTGAATTCTTCTTTTTCAAAATCCTGCGGTAAAGTTATTTTTACATATTTTCTTTCACCGATTTTCATTCCGACAATTGCTTTTTGAATTTCTTCAAGATAAGTGCCCTTTTCAATGCTTGACATAAGCAAATTATCCGCGCTTAATTCTTCAATTACTCTTCCGATCATTTCTGTTTCGTCAAAATATGTAACCTCTCTTGCGCTCAAATCGACATATACACTATCGCCAAGCTGCACTGTGTATTCCTCGCTATACATCAAAAGCTTATCGCAAATTATTCTTTGTATTTCGAGCATATCAACCTTTACTGTATAATCCTCATAATCCGGAAGAATAACATACTCATTCATATCATATGAATAAAAATGCTCTCTTGAAAAATCATAGGTTATCCATTTAGCGTAGAGAGTTATATCCTCTTTTTTCTCAGAAGCATTGATTTTAGCGTTTGTCACTGCATTATTAAAATTATTATCGTAATACCAACCGTTAAAAATATATTCTCTTCTGATTGGTGATTTTAATATAATTTCATTGTCCTCTACTGTATATGCTTCTTTGTTATCATTATTGTTTTTTCCGCCGTTTAGCTCGTATGTTATTTTGTATTCTATTGCATTCCATTTAGCCTCCAAGGTTGTATCGGCAGTTACTGTGTCGGACAAAAACGACCATTTTTCCGTGCCTACATACCAACCTACGAATTCATAGCCCTCCTTAGTCGGGGCTTGCGGCTCGGTTGCTTTTTCGTTTTTTATAATCTCCTGTGAGGGAACATCGCTTCCGCCGTTTGAATTAAAGGAAACTGTATATACATCATTTTTACCGCATCCAATCAGACAAATTAAAAACAATGATACTACAAAAATCAACAGTACTTTTTTCATAATCAAACCTCCTGTGCTTGTTGCTTTAATTATAGCACATATTACCTATAAAATCAAGCAACCGCAGGTTAGCATTTGCCAACCCGCGGTTTACATTTTAGCATATTTTGTATATCCAGCCAAAGTCGTCTTGAATTTTGCCCCATTGGATGCCTGTTAATGTATCGTAGAGCCTTTGAGTAACCTCGCCGATTTTGCCGTTGTTTACATCGTACTCATTTCCGTCATAGTAGAATCTGCCGATTGGGGAAACAACTGCGGCTGTACCGCATCCCCACGCTTCCTCTAACTTGCCTGTCTTTAATGCTTCAATAAGCTCGTCGATGGAAATAAGTCTTTCGCTTACCTTATATCCCATTTTCTTTAAAACCTCGATACAGGATTTTCTTGTAATGCCCGGAAGGATTGAGCCTGTGAGTTCCGGTGTTACGATTTCGCCGTTTATTTTGAACATTACATTCATAGCGCCAACCTCTTCGATGTACTTTCTGTGTACGCCGTCAAGCCATAATACCTGTGAGTAGCCCTTCTTGGCTGCTTTTTCTCCCGCTCTGTTTGATGCTGCATAGTTACCTCCGCATTTTACTGCGCCTGTACCGCCCTTTACTGCTCTTACATCCTCGTTTTCAATCATAATTTTAACA
>JAFQAM010000318.1 GCA_017416885.1 Clostridia bacterium
GCATTTATAGTTGACCCGGAGGGAAGCTATATTATCAAAAATCATAAGTTCACATTAGTTGATACCTCAAAATATCCTGATGAAACATATTACTCACTTGAAAGCTGTAAGGGCATTAAGACCGACGGCGTAATCACAATTGAAAATGCTACATTAGGCATTGACTCATACGAGGATGCGCTTGACGGCACCGATATCGATATAAAGAGCGGTAGAGTAGTATTAGCATCAGAGGACGACGGTATTGATGTTTCAGGTAATGTTACAATCAGCGGCACGCTTGAAATTATGTATTCAAACAAGGGAATAAAAACTCCTAATCTTACAATCAACGAAAACGGCTTAGTAACAGTTATCAGTACATCTGATGCAGTTGACAGCCCGCTTGTAACAGTAAATAAGGGTACAGTATTCCTTCTTGAAAAGCTTGATTTAACAGACGGCACATTAGTTGTAAATGGCGGCACAGTTATCGCTGTTTCATCCACAAAGACAGCAGCAACTGCGCAAACAACATTTAGCGACCTGTCCATATCCAACTATCCAAGCACATCAAATGCAATATACGGCAATTGGTTGAGAATTACAAACGGAGAAAAGAGTGTAGTATTACGCTTGCCAAAGAGCTATGAATCCAAGCTCAGCTTAACATGTATCTCTGAGGACCTCGGTGCAGGCGCATATTCAATTCAAATCGGTACATACCAGGTTGGCGACAAGATTAACAACTTCGTATATGTTGACGGCGAATTTAACGCAATCGATTCAATTGATTTAACACTTCAATAATAAAAATGCTTAGCAGAAAAATTTCTGCTAAGCATTTTTTATTTGGTTTTTTCAATCGTTATAAGAATAAGTATATAGTATAATGTAGGATATAAACTAAACATATGAATATCCAATAAGCTTGTTATCAGTAACGCGCATATACATAACATTAAATAAAAATTTTTCACGCATCTTTGCTTAATAAACAAAGCAACAGTCTGATATCTGTGATATAAATAAGCCAATAATCCGATTACACCGCAGGAAGCCATCATTTGTACAATTGTATTATGATATCCAAAAGGAAGCCCTACCTCGTTAATGTGGTGAGAATTGTAAAAGCCGCAACCGAAAACAGGATGACTTAAAAATTTTTTCCAACCGGTAGCATAAATTTCAAACCTACCGTTATCGTCAAGTCCTCTTTCAAGATAATCGCCTAATACATTTGCGATTTTATCCCACATAAGAATAATACCGCCAATAGCGCAAACAAAAAGAACCGAGGTAATTATTCTGTTCACCTTTTTATTTTCACCAAAGAAACAAGACACTATAACAGAAATACCTAAAACAAATGTTCCTGCAAGCAAGGATGAACGGCTAAGAGATAATACAATAGCCAAATACGAAATCAAGCCGGTTCCGTAGAATATAAAGCCATACCTCTTAACAAAGCTTGCCAAATAAAAGTGAATAGGCAATAGCATTGATAGATAACAGCCAATCGTATTCCATATGCCCCAACCGGTAACAATACTTTCTTTTACGATTTCGCCGTCTGTAAATTTGATTTGCCCCGTAACAAACAAGGAATAAAATTCAAGCGTAACAACCATTGAAGCAATAAACAGCGCAAATACAATATTGCTTTTAAGCTTTTCATCAAATTTCAAACCTACATATAATAGCAAGAATACACCAAGATAAGCAATTACTAACGCGATAGAGAAGCCTAAATCCTTCCAAAAAAATCTTTCCTTATATATAAAATTATTAAGTAAAAAGCTGATTGAAAGAATTAATATTCCGTAAAACAGAGGAGATTTAAAGGCGTGCTTATAATAATAATCTTTTCTATTATTAATTAAATGATAAATAAGACATCCAATAAATATCGCAACCACTACCGAAACGGTAAAAAGCGAGCCAAAGGAATAAAACTTTCCCTGACCGTTAAATGAATTTTTTTCTGATAAGGTGAAAAAAATGGTTAGAGCAGGCACCAAAACAAAATTCAAGCTGCTTGAAAATAATAAACCGAGAGAAACGCTTAAGCCAATCGATATAATCGCTAAAAGCTCAAGACCAAATGTATGGCTGATAAAAACAATTAAAGCGCAAATTATTGAGTAATAGAAGGAATTAATAAACGAAAGATATTTCACTTTAAAATTTTCCATATATACCTACCTATCAAAAAATCTCGGGATTAGCCGAGATTTTTTTAGTTTTTATTGTTTTGTGTTGTCAGATGAGGCATCATCAATGGACTTAACATCATCGTCATAACCGGTACCGTAACCGCCATATCTGCCGTAGCTACCGTATTTTCCGTACTTACCGTATCCGCCGTATCTACCGTATTTGCCGTATCTGCCGTACTTACCGTAGCCGTATCTCTTGTACTTGCCGTAGTATCTCTTGTAGTAACGGTTGTAGTATGAGCCGCTCTTTGTAGGAACACGGTTAAGCACAGCGCCAAGAACCTTACAGCCACTCTTTTGAAGCTGATCCTTAACATCCATTGCGAAGCGTTGACCGATATAGTTAGCGGTGATAACAAGCACGCCGCCATCACATACAGTTGAGATAACCGAAGCATCAATAACCGCGCCAAGAGGAGCAGCGTCAATGATGATGTAGTCATACTCGTCGCGAGCCTTTTTAATAAGCTCAGCGAACTTTTGTGAGCCTAAAAGCTCAACAGGATTTGGAGGAACAGCGCCTGCAAATAGCAAGTGAAGATTTTCATTTTGTGTTCCGTATAAAATGTCATCATATTCAGCTTGTCCGGATAAATATTCGCTAAGACCTAAAATATTACCGTCATTTGTAGTGTATTTGGAAGCAAACATTGACTTACGAAGGTCGGCGTCAACTAAAAGAACCTTTTTCTCAGATAGAGAAAGTGACTTTGAAAGCTCAATGGAAACCGTACTTTTACCTTCATTCTTAACACAGCTTGTTATAAGAACAACCTTATTTTCCGCGCCGCAGAATAAGAAGTTGGTACGAAGAGCCTTGAATGACTCGCGAATAGAGTAGTTTTGCTTTTTTATATCATTAAGAACTATATTTTTCATCTTTCGTCACCTCACACTTCATCTTCAATTTCAGGAATTTCACCTAAAACGCTGAGACCGAGATGCTTTTCAATGTCATCTGGAGTTTTAATCTTGTCATCAAAAATATAGAAAGCTAATAAAATTGCACAAATCGCAATAACTGCTACAAAAGCACTTAAAGCCATGTTTTTAAAATAGTGAATATTAGAAGGAGATTCAGGATGCTTGCCATAATCAATTTGTCCAACTACTATGGAATCAACCTTGAAATTTTCATTAATATGGTCTTGCATACAATTGTAAGCTGCTGTGACAATTACATGTGATAAAGTAGCATCTACTGTTGTTGAAGAAAGAGTAACAGCGCAAGTGTCCTCATTAGATTTTACTGAAAGACTGCTTTTAACATCGCGGTATTTAATATCTCCGCCATAGAAATTTTTAAATGTTTGCGGTTTTGTGCACTCTTCATCTAAAAAGCCAAGAATATTGGTAAATGATCCCTCGTCAGAGTTAAGCATGTTCGCTACTCTTACAGAGAAAGAGTCACTTGTAAAGATTTCAGAGCTCATCTTTGTTAAGTAAGTAGCGGCAGATAAGTCTGACACATTTAAATTTCCTTCAACTGAGCCTGTGCCTGCATTCTTGTTAATAAGCATAGTTTTTGTGGTTGAGGTGTATGTTGGTGTAGTAAAGCTCGTAATCAAAAAAGCAAAAACAATAGCACAAATTGCTACTAAAGCGATAATCCATATTTTAGAAAAAAGATATCCAATAATATCGCGAATGTCGAGCTCTCTGCCAACTTTATTGGCATTTACATTGTTAGAAGAATCCATTATAATACTCCTAGTGAATTTTTTCGTTATTAAGAATAGCCTTTGGCACTGTGGAAAAAATCTTTTTTGCATATGACTCACCATAGCGCTTGCTAACAAATAACATAGATTTTGATAACTGTTGGGTGAAAACTGTGTTGTCGTGAGCATCTGAGGCAACAATATCTACTTGTTTATTTTTTAAAACCTGTTTGATGAATTTAGAAATTTTGCCAAACTTAAATCTCAGTATTGCGCGGGCGTTAACCTGCATCAAAGCGCCCATATTACGAAGCTCGGATACAAGAGAAGGCTTCTTGATTAAAGCATTATATCTTTCAATATGAGCAATAACAGGTCTATACCCGGTACGCAAAATGCGTAAAATAGCAGCTTCAATCTCAAAGGCTGAGGTTGATGGCTGAAATTCGACAAGCGCGTATGAGCTACCGTTTAAGCTTGTACAATTTTTTGCTTTTAAAGAATCCAATATCTCGTTATGATACATTATTTCGTTGCCGAGATAAAGAGTCATATCGGGATATTTTTCTTTAACATACAAATCAGCGACCGAAAAACTATCATCAATTCTTTTTCGATAGTCCTCAAATTCGCTGTCATCATCAAATTCATAGGTTTTAAAATGCGGTGTGAAGCAAATTGCTCTTATGCCATCACTGTATGCAGTGTCAAGCATTGATTTCATTGTATTTTCATCTGTTGCGCCATCATCTATTCCAAACAGCGTATGGCAATGTATATCAACTAAATCAAACAAAACAATTTCTCCTCGTTTACATTTATCCAACGCATACAATTTTAACACAATTAATTTGATTTGTCAATAATATATGTCAAATTAATTTTATTTTATATATTGAGACAAAATAACAAGTTGACACAGCACTGATTTTTTGATAAAATATTAAATGTAATGAGGTGATAAAATGAAGGTTACAATTTGCGCAATAAACAGCAAATATATTCATTCCTCCTTAGCGCCGTGGTGCTTAGCGGGTGGATTGGAAAAATACGCGAACGAAATAGAATACAGTGTTGTTGAAGGAACTATAAACGAAAGCGTTGATGATGTTCTTGGCAGAATAGTGGCGGAAAACAGCGAAATAATCGGCTTTTGCACATACATTTGGAATAAAACTTATGTATATTCTTTATGCAAAAAACTTAAAATGCTGACAAATGCTAAAATAGTCTTAGGCGGTCCGGAGGTAAGCTACAATGTCCAAGAGGTGCTGACCAACTCTGATATAGACTATATTTTAAGCGGAGAAGGGGAAATATCCTTTGCTCAGCTTTGTCAGGGCGTGAACAAAAATGAAATAAAAGGCTTGTGCTATCGAAAAGGTAACGAAATAATTGTAAGTCAGCCCTGCGTTCTGGAAGAGGATCCGCCGTCGCCTTATGTAAAAAGATATTTTGAACAGCTTAACGGACGAATTGCTTACATTGAAACAAGCAGAGGATGCCCGTTCAGCTGCACCTTTTGCTTGTCGGGTAGATGCGGCGGCATAAGATTTTTCGACTTGGAGGAATCCCAAAAACGAATTTTGGCTCTTGCCAACAGCGGAACGAAAACCGTTAAATTTATAGATCGCACCTTCAATGCAAGCCGAAGTAGAACAAAGCGCATTTTTAATTTTCTCATAGATAATTATGGCGTGGCATTCCCGAGAGATATCTGCTTCCACTTTGAAATTGAATGCGAGCTTCTTGATGACGAAACGATTGAAATACTGAAAAAAGCTCCCATCGGACTGTTTCAATTTGAAATAGGAATTCAAAGCTTTAATGAAAAAACCTTAAATGCAATAAACAGAAAAGCAAATTTTGAAAAGCTGACAAAAACAGTAAAAGCGCTTGTCGCCCTCGAAAATATTCATATTCATATAGATTTAATCGCAGGCTTGCCTTATGAGGATTATGATTCATTTGAAAATAGCTTTAATACTGCATATAACCTGAATGCTCATATGCTTCAATTTGGATTTTTAAAAATGCTTCACGGTGCAGACATAAGAGAAAACACTCAAAACCATAGCTGTGAATACAGTAAAGAGCCGCCGTATGAGGTGATTTCAACAGAATGGCTTCCAAAGGAAAAAATGGAAATTATGCACACCTGTGAGGATATTTTCGATAGAATGTACAATTCTCAGCGCTTCAAAAGAACTTGTAAATACATAACAGAAGCATTAGGTAACCCATTTAAGATATTTGTTGATTTTGCCGACTTTTTGAAGGATAAAAACGCAAAAAGCTTAGATGAGCTGACATATCAAATTTATTCGTATTTTTCAAGCAAAAGCGAAATTTCAAAGGACAAGCTTAGAGATATGCTTGTTATAGACAGACTTGCTACAAACAGAATGGGAACAATACCTGAGTTTTTAAAAATCCACTCTCCGTTAACAAAACAACTTCTTAACGAGCTCGAAAAGGATGAAAAAACAAAAAAGCCCAAATCGGTAAAAAGAGCATTAAGCCTTCTTTCATCAATGCGGGAATATGTTTATGTTGATTATCTTGATATGAATTCGGTAACCAAGGAATATCGGTTATATCAAAAAAATATATAGCTTATACTATTTTTGCATACTATTTTATTAAAAGGTATTGAAAAAAATTCTTTTTTGTAGTATAATCTATAAGGTTAAAATATAAAAAGGAAGGAAATTGTTATGGCAGAAGAATGCACTCATGATTGTTCTACCTGCTCTGCGAACTGCTCATCAAGACCTCAGGGCATACCCAAGGAAGAGCTTAATGTGCTTAGCTCGGTTAAGCATGTAATAGCGGTAGTTAGCGGTAAGGGCGGCGTAGGTAAATCTATTGTAACATCAATGCTTGCAGTTTTAATGCAAAGAAAAGGCTATAAAACCGCAATTCTTGATGCTGATATTACAGGCCCTTCTATTCCAAAAAACTTTGGACTTAAAGAAAGAGCACTCTCAAACGGCGAATTTCTTTTACCTGTTTCTACTAAAACAGGAATTGATATTATGTCCGTAAACCTATTATTAGAGGATGAAACGCGACCTGTTGTTTGGCGCGGTCCTGTTATCGCGGGAACAGTTAAGCAATTCTGGACAGATGTTGTCTGGGATGAGGTTGACTATATGTTTGTTGATATGCCTCCGGGAACAGGAGATGTACCGCTTACGGTATTCCAATCATTACCTGTTGACGGTATTATCGTTGTAACAACTCCTCAGGATCTTGTTTCAATGATAGTACAAAAGGCGGCTAATATGGCTAAAATGATGAATGTTCCTGTGTTGGGACTTGTTGAAAATATGAGCTATGTTGTTTGTCCTGACTGCGGCAAAAAAATGGAAATCTTCGGTGAAAGCAAAACACACAAGATTGCCGATAAATTCGGCTATGAGCTTGTAGGAAAGCTTCCGATTGATGCAAGACTTACAGCTTTATGCGATAAGGGTATTATTGAGCTTATGGAAAACGATTACCTTGACAATGCTGCGAATGTAATCGAAAAGAAGCTCGCAAATAATTAAGTTTATAAAAAATTTATATAAGGAGTTTTTTGTATGAAAAAGAAACTTACAACCGTAGCTTTCAATGGCACAGAAGCTCAATTTCAGGAGCTTGATAAGCTGATTGCAGAGCACAAGGGCAAAGCAGGTGCGCTTATGCCTGTTCTTCAAGGCGCGCAAGGTATTTTCGGTTACCTTCCAATTGAGGTTCAGAAGCACATCGCGCTCTCAATGGATGTTCCACTATCAGAGGTTTATGGTGTAGCATCATTCTATTCACAATTCATTCTCAATCCAAAGGGCGACTATGCTGTTGCGGTATGCCTTGGTACAGCTTGCTATGTTAAGGGCTCAGGCCTTTTAATGGACAAGCTCGAATCAATTCTTGGTATCAAGAATGGCGAAATTACAGCAGACAGAAAGTTCAGCCTTGATGCAACCCGTTGTATTGGTGCATGCGGTCTTGCTCCGGTTCTTACTGTAAATGAAGAGGTTTACGGAAGACTTACACCTGATATGATCCAAGGCATCATCGACAAGTACAATAAATAAGAAAGGACGGAAAAACGAAATGATTAATAATGTAAATGATCTTATTAAGATTAGAGACGAATATGCAGGCAAAATCGCTTTCCGTCAAGGCGGAGCAGCTTCTGATGGCAACATCAAAAAGCATGTGCTTATTTGCGGCGGTACAGGCTGTACCTCATCAAAGAGTGTTCAAATTAAGGAAAAGATGGAAGAGGCTATAAAGGCAGCAGGCATCGAAAACGAGGTTCAAGTAGTTTTAACAGGATGCTTCGGTCTTTGCGCTTTAGGTCCAATCGTAATTGTATATCCTGAGGGAACATTCTATTCAAGAATTGAAATTAAAGATGCTGAAACAATCGTTAAAGAGCATTTAGTAGGCGGTAACCCTGTTAAGAGCCTTCTTTACTCCGAGACAGTTAAGGGTGACGAAATCCTTTCACTTAACGAAACAGCATTCTATAAGAAGCAAAAGAGAGTTGCTCTCCGTAACTGCGGTGTTATTGACCCACATTGCATTAATGAATACATCGGTACAAACGGTTACCTTGCGCTCGCAAAGGTAATTACAGAAATGTCCTCACAGGATGTTATCGATACACTTCTTGCTTCAGGTCTTCGCGGTAGAGGAGGCGGTGGATTCCCAACAGGTAGAAAATGGGCATTCGCAGCAGCTCAGCCTAAGGGCCAAAAGTATGTAGTATGTAACGGTGA
>JAFQAM010000319.1 GCA_017416885.1 Clostridia bacterium
AAGAGGCGGAGAGCAGGGCGGACTTTATAACTTTGCAACCAAGGGAATAACTCTTGTAAACAGCACCGTCTCCGTTTTGTTTGATGAGCTTGACTATTTTATCAAAAACAAATACAGAGTAGTCCTTATTTGCCAGAATATCCAAGAAGCAAAAAGCACTGTTAAAGCATTGAACGAGGTTAATATCCCCTCATTTTTAGCGGAAAACTCCACCTATGACGGGATTATGGCGGGGACTGTGGCTGTATATAGCGATTCATACCCCGACGGCTACGAAATCCCGACCTCTAAATTTGCATTGATTGTTTTATCCTCAAAAAGAGGAGAGATAGCCAAGAAAAAAGCCAAAAACAAGAAATACGCAAAAAATGCAGGGGAGAAAATTATGTCCCACGCCGACCTTACAGTTGGCGACTATATCGTTCACGAAAATTACGGTATCGGTAGATTTTTAGGCATTGAAAATATGTTCGTTTTAGGCGTTCACCGCGACTATATTGCTATTCAGTATGCAGGCACAGATAAACTCTATCTACCTGTCGATCAGCTTGATATGGTAGCCAAATATATAGGCACCAAGAGCGCAGACGGCGAGGTTAAGCTGTCAAAAATGGGCGGAAGCGAGTGGAAAAAAGCAAAAACCAAGGCGAAAACCGCAGCCAAGGAAATGGCTAAGGAGCTTATTGATTTATACGCGCGACGCACACGCATTGACGGATTTTCCTTCCAGCCCGACGGTATTATGGAAAGAGAATTTGACTCTGCATTTGAATTTGAGGAGACCGACTCTCAATTAGAAGCAATAGCCGATATTAAAGCCGATATGGAAAGACCTTATCCAATGGATAGAGTTCTTTGCGGTGATGTAGGCTATGGCAAAACAGAGGTCGCGCTCCGCGCCGCAATGAAATGTATTGCCAACAATAAGCAGGTTGCAATTTTAGTGCCAACCACTATCCTCGCAATGCAGCATTATCAAACTGCGCTTGCCCGTTTTGCAGGGACGGGTGTCAATATCGGTATGATTTCTCGCTTCAGAACAGCCAAGGACCAAGCCCAAACTTTAAGAAGACTCAGACGGGGCGACCTCGATATTATTATCGGCACCCATAAGCTTCTTGGCGGAAAGGTTCAATTTAAGGATTTGGGACTTTTAATCGTTGACGAGGAGCAACGCTTCGGTGTAGCTCAGAAGGAAAAAATCAAGCAAGCCGTACCTGATGTCGATGTGCTTTCACTTTCCGCAACGCCTATCCCCCGTACACTCAGTATGGCAATGGGCGGTATCCGTGATATGTCAGTCCTCGACGAAGCGCCCGAGGGCAGAGTTGGTGTTCAATCCTATGTCCTCGAATACGACGACAATATTATCAATGATGCCATAAGAAGAGAGCTTCACCGCGGCGGTCAGGTTTTCTATCTATTCAATAATGTTGAATTTATTTACCATACCGCAGCTAAGCTGAAGCAAGCATTCCCCGAAGCAAGAATTGATGTTGCCCACGGTCAAATGGATAAGGACGACATCGAAAATATATGGCACGCATTGGTAATGGGAGACATTGACATTTTAGTCAGCACCACCATTATTGAAACAGGAATTGATATTCCAAACGCAAACACATTAATTATTGAAAACGCAGACAAAATGGGACTTTCTCAGCTCCACCAGATAAGAGGAAGAGTTGGCAGAAGCCACCGCAGAGCCTATGCGTTCTTTACCTATCGCAAGGGCAAGGGACTTACTGAAATCGCGCAAAAAAGACTTAGCGCAATCCGTGACTTTGCCGAGTTTGGCGCAGGCTTTAAAATTGCTATGCGTGACCTTGAAATCAGAGGCGCGGGCAATCTCTTAGGCGCTGAGCAGCACGGACATTTAGACACAGTGGGCTACGATTTATATGTTAGGCTCTTAAACGAAGCTGTTTTAGAGGAAAAGGGCGAAAAGGTAGAAGTCCGCCTTGAAACTAAAATGAATATGTCCTGCGATGCGTACTTGCCTAAAAATTATGTGCAGTCAAGCGCACAAAGAATGGATATGTACAAGAAAATTGCCCATATCGAAAATGAAGCCGACTATAACGATGTAATCACCGAGCTTATTGACCGCTTCGGTCCTGTTCCCGAATGCGCTAAAAATCTTTTAAGCACCGCAATACTAAAATCCTATGCGCAGTCAGCAGGCATTAAAAAGGTAGATCAGCAAAAATCAATGGTAAGGCTCTATCCCGAAGCGCCAAACACCGTCGCATTTGTAAAGCTATCTCAATACGATAGAGAAAATGTAAAAATAGAGGGCGGAAAAACCGCAGCTCCGTTTATCACAGTAGCAATCAAGCCAAACGAGGACTTTTCTACCTTGCCAATTAAGGTGTTGAAGAAATACAAGGAAATTCTTAACGAATTAGCAAACGAATAAAACACAGCCTCGGCTGTGTTTTTTTCTTTTTGAATATTGACAACTAATATTATATATGATAGAATATTGTATATATTATACAATTTTAAGGAGATTAATAATGAAAAGAAAGGCATTTTTGCTAATAATTTCACTTATGCTTGTAATTTGCGCATTTGCAATTACCGCATATGCTGAGGAATATTATCTTGTACAAAGCAAGGACAGTGAAGCCGCTGCCGCTTTGAAAGCAGAGGGCAAAACAAATATTGTTGAAATTGCAGAAATCACAAGCAGTGACAGAAGCAATGCAGGCTCATTTTTCAGCACAGTTAGTGACGGAGCAAGCATTGAATTTATTTTGGCAGAAAATATTGTATCAAACACCGGCGAAAATAAAGCTATTTTGATTAACAAGCCAATCACTGTTACAGTTAAATATAACGGCTATGTGCACGCAGTTGTTAACGGAAACAGATATAACGGTATCGTGCTAAATCATAAGGACGCGATGCTTCGTCTTATAGGCTCTTGCGCAATGGATGAAAACGGAGAAATTTCAACTGAATTTATAAGTCCTAAAATAGAAAACGGCGTTGTAACCGAAAGAGGAAATCTTGATGCATACCATAGCGGCAAGGTTTATGTCTGGATGTTTTCAGGTAATAGCTATTGCGAAAATATGAGAGTCCATGCAAACGAGGAATTTGTATATGGCGAGGGCGAGAGCCTTGATGGCACATATGAATTTGTTTCCTGCGCAAGCAAGTCGGACAGATGCTCTACCGTTGGTATTTTAGGGAAAACATCAAAGATCGTTAATATTAATAAGGGCTACTACTATGGCTTATGCGGACATACTGTTGCAGATGGCTCAGTAGTTAAAAATGCAATTATCGACGGCTATGGAATTTCAATTGACTCTTGGCACAATTCACCTCAAACCTGGATGTTTGAAAACTGTACAGTTTCCAAAATAAGCACAAGCACAGGAAGAACACATCTTGCATTCAGAGATTGCGACCTTTCCAACACCGCGTGGAGCTTAGGGGGTGACGGTTGGGGCGACCAATTTGTAAGAATTTATACAAGCGCTACCTGTACCGAGGACGGTAAGGTTGAGCTTCGCCGCAGTACAAATAAGGGCTATCCGTCAAGCTACTACGATGATGAAATTAATAATTATTATGAGCCAAAGCTTGGCCACGAATCAGATCCAAACAAAACAGGCGATATCCATTACGATAGCTACCTTGAAGACGGAATGCTTGCGGTTTGTAAGCGTTGCGGCATTACAATGGCAGACGAAAATATTAAGGCTGCACCGTTATTTAAGTTCTTGGGCTACTCAACACCTGAGGACGGCTCATACGGTATTGTAGCATCATTTATTGTTGATACAACAGCAATTTCTCAATATGAGGAAATGACAGGTAAGACACTTACCTACGGCATTGTAGCCGCAGGCAAGCAAAATCTTGGCGACATAAGTCCTCTTGACGAAAACGGAAACGCAGCTATTCTTTCAAACGGAAGCGTAGTTAAAGCCGAGGTAGGCAGAGAATATGCATCATACGATTTTGTTTTAACAGGAATGAACGAAAATCAATTAGATATTGAATTAGTAATCGCAAGCTATGTTGTAGTTAAAAACGGCGACGATATCAGCGTTGTTTACCTACAATCCACACAAAAAACAAACACACTCAGCGCAATTTCCTATAATACCATTCCAAAGGAGGAAACAGTATAATGAAAAAGAGAATTTTATTTGCACTTGCATTTGTAATGCTTCTGTGCGTTTTCAGTATCACCGCATTAGCCACAGATACAGTGCTTGAGGCTGATGAGCTTGGCGATATCCATACAGCTATTGCTAATGCGCAATCAGGCGACAGTGTAACGGTAAACATGACCAACAATATCATAATCCCTAAAACTTCAGAAGCAATAAAAATTAACAAGGATATAACCGTAACAATTAATTTGAACGGATTTAAAATTGTAGGCACACACGGCGGCGGCTCAGCGGGAAATGCTTACGGAATGCATTTGGATTCTAAGGATTGTAAGCTTATTTTAAACGGCTCAACAACAGTTGACTATATTAATTATGTAGCGCCGCAGGATGAAAAAATTACTGCATCAAACGGAGTAATTGTTAATCCAAACGAGGGCAAGGATGTTGTCACCCCCGACTATGCATCAGACGGCCCTGCGGTAGTGGTTTTAGCGGGCGAGCTTGTTTTAAATAATATGTACATTCACCAATATAATTCAGGTGAGTGGGCAATATTTTTCTTTGGCAAAAGCGGTGGCGAGCAATACCACAACTTAACTATAAATAACTCCATTGTCAGATCCAATAACTCAAGATTTGCAGCTCTTGGCACTCGTAATTTTGGAACAGTTAAGGAATCACTTGTAAAAATCGAAAACAGTGTAATCCACGGCAC
>JAFQAM010000034.1 GCA_017416885.1 Clostridia bacterium
ATATTCTTGTCAAGCATAATTTCCACACCGCCAACAGTGTCGCCATTAAGTGTTGCGCCAATGCTCGCCGCAAGCTCCTCTGCGCTCTTGTATGTAGTGAGCCTGTTTTGCTCGGTGTCGGTATTTCCGCCGCCAATATCGCTATCGCTTCCGCCAACATCGCTATCGCTACCGCCAATATCGCTATCACTATCGCCAATATCGCTATCGCTACCGCCAATATCACTATCGCTACCGCCAACATCGCTACCGCTACCGCCAATATCGCTATCGCTACCGCCAATATCGCTATCACTATCGCCAATATCGCTATCGCTACCGCCAATATCACTATCGGTGTCAGTATTTACATCACTGTCCGTGTCACTGCTCACATCACTGTCAGTATTCACATCACTGTCAGTATCGGTATTCATATCACTGTCAGTATTTACATCACTGTCTGTGTCACTTGATACATCCGTATCACTATTTATATCACTGTCAGCACCACTGTCCCCTACCAAGCTATCGGTATTTACACCGCTATCGCTTGATGTGTCATTGCTTGGCTTATCAGGCGTGCAAGCAACAAAAATCAACGCTGATACAAGCAAAGCAACAAATAAGCATAAAAGCCTTTTCATAAAAACCTCTTTCTGTCGTAACGACAATTTTTAATAATATGCATTTATAACTAAATTATAGCACACAATATTACAATTTTCAACTTTTTGTCTTAATATGGAAAGAAAAAGGGATTTAGTCACCTAAATCCCTTAATATTTAATTATTTAATTCGGAAAGCAATTTATCAAACTGATTTGCTTCCTCTTGTATCACCTTATACCAATAACAGCTGTCAGCTCTTATGAACATATTTGCGAAAAGATACACATTTACAGTATCGCCATTATTATATTCAATGGAAATATTCCAAGCCCCACCACCGTATTCATCTGGATTTTCCTCAAAGCCTGTAATCAAACTTAAATCGTTAAGAAAATCGAAAACCACTTTTGCTTTATCGCCGTTAAACGAATATGAATTGCTTGCACTTTCGGGAAAGGTCGTTACAGAAATGCTTTTAATTTCGTCATTTTCCTCTAATAATTTAAGGTCGCATAACTGCTCGCCGTAAAGTGTTGCTTTTAAAAGATTAAACAAATAATTCATTTCGTCTTTTCTTAAATCAACAGAGATGATTAAATCCTTTGCTTTTATGCTATCGCCGTTATATATGGATATACTGTGAGTATGTAATCCAAAGGTATATGAGCCAACCTTAATTACATATACCGCTTCACAGTTGCAAATGTCTTTTACACCGGCTTTGCCATTTACCATGCGAACAAGAGCTTCAAAAAAATTTTCGCTCTTTATTTCCGTTTCGCTCTCTCCCTTTAAAGTCATTTGAGGTGTACTTTCTAAATGGTTAAAATATACTACGCCATTTTTCTCCTCTAATAATTTAAAGTCGCTTAGCTTTTCACTGTCGTTTTTCTCAGCATCAAAATCATTTGTATTACAATTAATTAACAAAAGAGCAAAAATTAATAGTAGTGTTACAAAAAATACTTTTTTCATAATATCCCCCTTATCAAGCTTCTCTACTTAATAAGACAGTTTTTTATATTGATAGGTTACAATATTACAAAAAATCTATTTTTTTGATTCAAGCTCAGCTCCGCAAAACCACGCAACAGCCATAAAAATAAAGAAAAGACCGTTATCTGAATTTAATATCTCCCTGATGAAAGAATCTGCTTTTTCGCAAATTTCCTCTCGCACAAAGAAATAATTCATAAATCTCATATAAATATGCACCCATCCCGAGGGAAGGTCAAGCTCTCCCCCAAAGGGATACGGTAGATTGGGACTGCGTGGATTATAAACGCTTTTTAGCATTGGAAGCTTATGAAGCAACGCATTTAAATTTAAATTGCCGTAGCAAAAATTGCCGTATAAAACCTTTATTCCGTCATCATCAAGGTATAAAAGCTCCACTCCGCCAACATCTCCCTGTCCGCCGTCACTTGTAAACCTAACCGCTAAAATATTATTTTTGTCAAGAAATTCGGGAATGCTGATAGGGACGCGCTTTAGCACCATACGGTTGTGTAATAATTCAAAAAATTCATCCGCTAATGCTTCCGCATCCCCCGTTTTATATTTTACTGAAGAATACATTCTGCTACTCTCCTTCTTTACTTATTGTTTAAATGATATTCCTTTTTATATTTCAAGGAAATAGTATTGTTATCATTAAATTCTATGGGTAGCCACACATATGAGCTTCTAAGGAAATTTGAGATATTATGTCTTTCAAGCATAATAATCTGAATATCCGTGCCATCAACACAAAATGTATTTGTGCTTTGAGTATTAAAGGTGGTATGCGTAAAATCATCCACGCAAGGATCCCCTATATCCTCCCACTCATCAAGCAATCTTTTTGTTCTGAATGCTTTTGCTTGATTTGTATTCCAACCTGTTAAGCCCGAGGTTACAATATAGTAATATCCATTCTTATAGGATACTGCGGGAGCCTCACGCCAAGCGGCGGACTCTATTCTTTTTTGCGTATCCGTATAGGATAAATAATCATCGCTTAATTTAATTATGTGTAAGCATCTGTCCTCGCCATTAAGAAAAGTGTGCTTATCGTAAATTAAGTATGCGCTTCCGTCAAAATCCTTATAAACGGTCATATCACGCACGAAGCAATCGGGCTGTGGCTTTGAAAAGCCGAGCCAAGTATATTTCCCGTTTACACTGTCGCAAATTGCAAGACCTAAATCCCCCTCGCCGTAGCCTTTACCGTGATTACCTGGATATTTTACATAGTGACACCATAAAACATATTTGCCTGTTTTATCATTGTAAATAATCTTAGGTCTTTCAAAACGCATAGGACCGTAAAGCTCACTTTCGGGATCATTACTTACCTCTAATATAACGCCTTCGTATTTCCAATTAAGTAAATCACTTGACTCATACATAACAACGCCAATATCCGTCATTTGCCCACCGTCAGGACCGCTACAAAAGGACAAATCACGAAACGCCATACCGTACCAATGATATTTACCGTTAACAAATATAATTCCACCGTCACTTGCGTTGATTATATTCCCGTCAGTGTCATACCACTGTATAAATTCATTAATTTCACCGTGACAAAATGATTTCATTTTTGCCCCCTTTTAAAAAGTTTATCATTTATCAATTTTGCAACAAAATATAAACCGATAAATACACCAACAAAAACTGCAAGCAGCACAAGCGTATAAAACCAATTTATTTCAAACCAACCATATACCGAGGTCGGTAATGCGTTATAAAGAAACTTAAGAGGTGTCCCCTTGTAGTTAAATAGATAAAAGTAATTTGGCTCCCAATCAAATAATACTCTAAATAAGGAATTGCAAATAATTGCCACAAAAGACAACGAGCCAATAAAGCCAATGGAAAATAGTAAGTCCTTTTTCTCAAACCTTAAGCAAAACATAAATATTCCATATAACGCGCAAACCACAATAAAAATGTGTCCCCACACATATGCTTGAGGTCTTATTGATAATAGCGTATCGTAATTTGCCAAGGAATTAGCAAACACCATTGCTAAAATAGCAGGTATCATATTGAAGCAAAAGGATGTTAAAATCAGCCACTTTTTCTTAAAAATCAAAGCAAAGCCTGTAATCAAGCTACCAATATGGCAAACCTGTAAGGGAATTACCTCAACGCCCCAACCTGACCTTACAAAAATATCTATATTTCTAATAATTAATATTGAAACCGAAATAGAGCAAGCACATAGCCAACAATATTTTTTACCTTGTCAGACCGACTTTTAAGTAATGCGTAAATAATCAAAAATATAACAAATGGCGAGATTATATATAGATAATGATATAGTGACCACATTTCAAATGTCATAATATTTCCTCTGTCTAATCTTAAAGTTGATATTTAGATTGTACCACATATAAAAGACTTTTTCAACATTACTTTGAAAATAAAAGTAAGGGCAGAAAAATCTGCCCTCTTTAAATTACTTACAGCTTACCGTAACATTTGTTACGCCTATATCGCCGTTTTCGCTAAACACACCTAAAAATGTGCCTGTAAAGGATCTGCCGTTTACCTCGGTTGAAAGTAATGAGGTTGCGCCCTTGCCAAGCTCTATAAGCTCGCCGTCATTTTCATAATAGAAGGCGTACCATTCATCATTGGCAATAAGCTTTAGCTTAATAGCGTCCTTGTAGTCAATTACCCGGGAAGCGGAAATAACCTCAATATCTGCCACTCTTTTGCGTAAGCATACCTTGTAAGAGTCCTGCTCCTTGGTTACAAAAATATCGTAGTGATAATCGCCATTATAATATGCGCTAAGACCTGAACACTGACCGCATTTGATTTCGCCATTTAACTGTACAGTAGCCTCAACATTAAACTCCTCTTGACGGAGCGCTATCATTGTAGGACGAGCAAGGGGAGCGGAAAGACTGTCGCCGCCCTTTAAGGTAATAGAGCCTTTTTCTAAAATATAATTTTCTTTTCTTGGATTACGAACAAAGCTCCATTTTAAATTCAGCTTATCATTTTCAAAATTATCGCAAAAATCACGGCTTACAGCTTGTACAGACGGACCGGGAAGATTGCCTTCCATTTCAAAATCAATAGTGCCGTTATTACCGACAATAGGCCAACCGTCTTTCCAAACAACAGGAGCCAAGAAACTTTCTCTGCCGATATGATGAAGCTGCATATTTTTAATAGGCCTTATAGCAAGACAAACAAGCCACCAATTTCCGTTTTGGTCCTCAACAATATCCGCGTGCCCCGTCGCCTGAATAGGACCCGGAGTATCACGGTGAGAAAGAATTGGATTATGTGGACATTTTTCATACGGCCCGTAAATATTTTTTGAACGCTGCATAGTTTCCATATGCCCGTATTCCGTGCCGCCCTCTGCAAGCATTAAATAGTAATAGCCGTTTATTTTGTAAATATGAGGCGCTTCGGGATATCTGCCGCCACATCCGTAGGAAATAAGCTTTGTAGGCGTATGCTTCTTGCCTGTAAATGGGTCAAGAGTGCAAAGGAAAATAGCAATCTTTCCATTTTCATCTATGCCGTTAGATACAAAATAACAAGCGCCGTCATCATCCCAAAACAGAGAGGGATCAATTCCCCCTTGATCAACATAAGCTGGCTCACTCCATTTTCCGTAAATATCCTTTGTATGTACAATGAAATTTCCGCCTGTTGATACATTTGTGGTAGTCATAAAAAACACACCGTCATAATAACGAATAGTAGGCGCATAAATACCGCCCGATGCTTCCGCATTTTCCAAAGAAAGCTGACTGTCAGTAGTCAAGCAATAGTTAATCAACTCCCAATTCACAAGATTTTTACTGTGATAAATCGGCACACCGGGAAAGAACTCAAAAGTAGAGGTCACAAGATAAAAGTCATCCCCCACGCGACAAATGCTCGGATCGGGATTAAATCCCGCAATAATTGGATTTTTGTATTTCATATTTTACACCACCTTTTTCTATATTGTATCATACATTAATGCGTTTTTCAACGAGCAAATATAAATACAACAATTTTAGCAAAACATCTAAAAAACAATGAAATATTAAAAAGAAACGAAAATTCACTTCTAATTTTAGTTTTTTACTTTCTATCCTGTAATAAAAAAGGAGCAAAAAATTTGCTCCTCAATATGTACTATTTAAGCACACTCCATTTTCTGTAATATTGGCAAACGGACATATTGCTAAGTCGGTCACAACGCTTAAATGGCCCTTCTAAGCACCAGCATTTTCCGTAAACGCTTTGCTCGGGAAGCACAACATGGCTGCCGTAAAAGTTGGGCTGTCTCGGTCCTGTCCAATATTCGCAGGTGCCACAAAGCTTTTGATATCCACTCATTTGATATTCCATAAATTTTCTCCTTAAAATGTATTTTATTCTTTCATAAGTTCATTATAACATATTTTGACAAAAACAACAACTGCTTTTAATTCTGTACCTTGCGGAAGCATTATTTATTGCTTTTTGATTTTTTCAGTACAATTTCGTGCATTGTGAACATAAGCGCTATAAGTATGAACAAAGCAAACGGTAAAAGAGAAATGGAAATATGCTCCGCCACAATACCGAATAAGGACGGCATTGCTAAAATTCCAAAATAAGCAAACGATATTTGCACACCTATCATTGCTTGCGATTTGTCTCTGCCGAAAACATCGGGCGTCATATGAATAATGCACGGATATACAGGCGCGCAACCAAGTCCGATAACAATAAATCCGATTAATGCAAACATATAATTAAATGGCATAAGCATTAAAATAATACCCACTGCGATAATTGATGCTCCCGTACGGATGAGAAATTTATCCCCAAGCTTCATAGCAAGAAAGCCGTTAATAAATCTGCCAAGTGTTACGCCTATATAGAACATACTCGCATATGCTGACGCGGTTTCAGGCGAAAAGTCCCATTTTTCTACAAGATAGGTACTCGCCCAAAGAGATGTTGTTACCTCTAATGCGCAATAGCAAAAGAACATCAAAAAACACGGAATAGCGCCCTTAATAGCAAATATTTCCTTGAACGATAGCGCTTTAGATTCTGCTTGCTTTGTATCGTCCTTGCTTGCGCTTCCC
>JAFQAM010000320.1 GCA_017416885.1 Clostridia bacterium
AGTGTCTTTAAAACGAATATTTTCAATAGTATAGGTACAACCTGTCAGCGCGCCATCGGGGGAGTATATAGGATGCGCAATTTTGTCGTACTCAAATACGCCAAGCGTTGATTTTACATCAAATGTGTTTAAATATTCGCTTATTTCCTCCTTGTTAAAGATACAGCTACCGCTTGAAACGAAGGCTTCCTCAGGCGAGCAGGGATATTCTTGCTTTATTGACGATTTGTCTATATAGGAAGAATATTTTTTTGCATACCAAGTACGCTGCTCGCGGCTAAGACCTATTTTTTCAAGGAATTTCAGCCTTTTGGTCAACCAAGTGTCTGTATTTTCAAGATATTCATACTCGCTTGACACATATTCGGATGTTTTCCACCATTCGTAAAACAGGTTGTGACAGGATTTAGAATCCCAAAGCGCTTTCGCTTCGTTAAAGCCGTTGGCGGTGCTTTCGTAAATGCAAAGCGCATCCTTGATAGCCGCCTCCTGAATTGACTTTTGCAAATCTGCCAATGGACAGTGGAAAAATGCGACCTCTGAATAATGAATGAAGGAAAGCGTTCTGCTTCGTCCGACATTTGAGGTGGCAGATGCAATTCGCCAGGATGAGTTCAGCTTATCAAAAAACAGCTCATTTACAGAATTGAACCTTTCCGTAGGCTTTAATCTCTCAGGCAAATTGCTATAAATCAATTTTGCCTTGTCAATGAAAATCGCCTTGGTATTGTCATCTCTGTCTGCAAGAGTGAAGCCCGAAAAGTTTTTTCTTACAATAGCATAGGAAAGCTGAATGGCGGTAATCACAGTTGTAAAGCCTTGTTGTCTGCCCTTTAGCACAAAAAACGGCTTTGATGTGCCAAGAAGCTCAATCTTATTAATGAAATCTCTTTGCACCTCGTTTAAAAAGAAGGGGACGGTTCTTTTATTTTTATCAACGATTGTAAAGCAGCATTCAATCAGTAAGTATGGCTTTTCTATGATTTGCTCCCGCAGCTTTGGGCTATCAAGGATTTTGTCGCAAATGGCTTCCACTAAAATACGGTCGTATTCCGTATCCTTTAACTCGCTCCATCTTTGCTTTCTCTTGCTAATCAAATCTTGAATGGTTATCATTTTTCCTCCTTTCATTATTGGGGAATAGGGAATAGGGGATAGGGAAAATTGCTTTATTCCTTTTAAATTCCTTGACCTATTCCGCTATTTTCTTTAATGCAAAACAAAGCACACGGTTTAAATGAAGCATTTGCTTTGCAAATATGAAGCATTGACTTCGTCAGTATGAAGCACTCGCTATGCTCGTATGAAGCGAAGCACACGATTCAAACGAAGCAATCACTTCGTGATTATGAAGCATTGACTTCGTCAATATGAAGCACTCGCTATGCTCGTATGAAGCGAAGCACAAATCTAACTCTTAGTGTACCGAAGGTACGCTTCATGGAACGAAGCTCCGCTTCATTTTTCATACACTGAAGGTGTGCTTCGTTTACTTTTCCTCTCCCCGCAAGACTATTATGTCATAAAAAAACCGGAGTCAAGCGGTAAAGTTTTGAGAAAATTTGAAAAATTGAGATGTTTTTCTGCTAAGGATTTTCATACAACCTGGCGGTTGATTCCATACAGTCTGCGACTGATTCCATACGATGCTACGCGTCGATTACATACACGCGTTGCGTGATTTCGCCTGCGGCGAAAGAGGGGGGATGGGGGGAGTTTATTATATGCTTTATTTTTTTGCTGAATAGGATTGGGGAAAGCAAGACTGTCAATTCCATTATCCTTATAAACATACCGTCAAAAATATTTTTGGTGAAAAGAAAAAAGGAATTTAAGGAGAAGCGAAAAAAACACCGTGTCGTTCTCCCCTAAGGGGAGTAAGAGGGGATATATATTCTTTCATTCTTGTTCTTTTTCTTTTACTTTCTTTATTTCTTGTTTTCTTTAGTTCTTTTATCTTTTTTCTTTTCTTTTTTCTCTCTTTGCTTCTTTCTCTCTTGTTTCTGTTCTTTTTTCGTTTTTCTTGCTTTCTTTTGTTCTTTTTTCTTTGCTTTTCTTTTGACCGTGGGTCACTCGTTGGTCATTTCGTTTGTCATTTCGTGTGTCATTTTATAAAAACGAAAAACCGCAAAGCCCCGTGGCATAAGGCTTTATCGCACTTTTTTCGTTTGTCATTTTGTGTGTCATTTCGTTGGTCATTTTTCCGTCATTTCGTTTTTCGCTCGTTTTTCACTTTTGAATATCGAAATCCGACGAAGCCTTGTATCATAAGGCTTTATCGCACTTTTTTAGTTTTTCATCTTTATTTATCAGCGATATATTAAAATTTTGCAAAAATAAAAATCCTGCAAATCCAATGGAAATGCAGGAAATTTTTTATAGTGTTATTGTTTTGTAATCTTCTAAATTATTAATAATAATAAATAAATTGTCTTGTTTTGCAAGGTTAAAATGTCTTTCACTTTCAAAATGGTCCTCATATACAAGAAGCTTGAGCTTTTTGTTATGGCACTTGTATTTTTGGTTTAGTTTTTCATATTCAGGAAGTAGATTGTAGTAAGTAACCGTTTCTTCATCGTGCTCCTCAACGGAGTACATCAATTTCTCGTTCTCGTAGTAAATTCCCATAACGGGGCAGAGAACAGCAATGGCGTTTTCGCCCTTTAGGTAAAAGTCTGTTCCGTTTTCTTTTACAATCTCAATGCTTGGATTTGCTTTTACATACGGATAAATCTGATATATGTAGGATGCTTCAATATCTCGAGAATATTTAAGCTTGAAATCTTTATAAAACATTGATTTTTTGTATTTTATGCGGTCAAATAAGATTCCGAATAAATATATAAGCCAAAACGGCGCGGTTATGACAAGAGCTATTGCTATTATAAGGAATTTAAGAATTTTTAAAAGGAATTTACTGACTTTTTTCATGCTGCCTCCTTTTATAGTAATAGTTAAGCTTTGCAAAGGTTATTGCTTTAAGCGAAATTACAAGACTTCGTCTTGTAGCGAAATTATTCTGTTTCACAGAATAGCGAAATTAATGCAAATATGCATTTGCATTAGCTAAATTAAATTTGCTGATAAGGCTTGAAAAAGAGTTTTGATGGGAAACACGCAAATTTAGCGGTACTATCTCAAATTCTTTTCCGCTTTCGGAAAAGAAAGCTGAGATAGTACGATAGCAACAAGCATAAACACGCAGCCGACAGCTATGCGCGGGGCAGGGAGCTTTTTGTCAAAGATACATTCAAAAATTGTGGCGAAAAGACCTTCGGTGGCAAAGAGAAGTGAAGCCACGGCAGGGGGAGTATGCTTTTGACCTACTGTTTGAAGCGTAAACGCTACGCCCGACGATAAAATACCGCAATAGAGAATAGGCACGCTTGTGGAAATTACGCCTTCCCAGGTGGAATTGCCAAAAATTAAGCTTAAAATAAAGCAAACCACACCTGTTACAAAAAATTGAACAGATGAAAATCTGATTGCGCTGATTTTGTGACTGACTCTGTCAATAAGCACAATTTGCGCCGCATAACAGAATGCGCAAGCAATAACGAATAAATCGCCCGCTTTGATTGTAAATCCGTCTTGAATAGATAGGAAATATAAGCCTACCACTGAAATTGGAATGGCAATCCATACAAAAAGAGAAGCATTTTGCTTGAATAGGATAAATCCGGCAATTGGCACAATAATTAAATATAAGCCTGTAATGAAGCCTGCTTTTCCGCTTTCGCCTGTTAACTGTATGCCGAATTGCTGAAATGCAGCAGCGGCGGCAAGAATAACACCTGAAATTGAGCCGTAAATTAAATTATGCTTCAGCTTTGATTTTTGTTCCTCTTTTGGCAGATGATTTTCCTTTTCAAAAAGTAAATAAACGGGAATTATAACCACACTACCGATAAAAAATCGCAAGGAGTTAAACATAAAGCAGTCTAATTTATCAGCATTTGCGCCTGCCATATCCTGAAAAGGAAAGCTTGAGCCCCAAATAACTGCGGCAAGCAGACAGATTAGGGGGAAAAGTAGTTTTGTTTTTTTCATATGGTCCTCACTTTCTCCCTATGGGAGAACACTATGTCGCTTGCGAAATAATTTACCTTTAGTGCCTTTGGCACTAACTACTTGCTTTGCAAGTAATTTACCTAATGCGAAAGCATTTGAGCATTAATTTACCTACAAAGCGGTAGCTTTGTAATTTACCTATGAAGCGAAGCGGAATAATTTACCTAAAACATTAAGCTTTGACAAATTAAATTGTTGAATACCAAATTACATTTACCGCTCCCAATATTACTTAACCAAACCTCATTGCTTCAGATAAATTGCTTTGCGTTGCAAAGCAGGTAAATTATTTTGCGTTCGCAAAACAGGTAAATTATTACGCACCGCGTAATAGGTAAATTAAATTTGCAAATTTTGTTTTGTGCGAAATGAAGTAAATTTGAGGCAAATTTAGCTTCGATGACTTGAGCTATTTTAACTCATTCTCATAATGAGTTAAAATATTATCAAGCTCATCAAATGTAGTAGCCTTATTAATCGCCACCTTAATATCTGTGCATCCCCGTAATCCCTTAATGTACCAAGCAAGGTGCTTTCTTGCTTCGCAAATGGCAACTTGCTCGCCTTTATCCTCTATCATAAGAGAAACCTGCTTTCTTGCAGTGGCGATTTTTTGGGAAATCGTGGGGGGAGTGTATGATTTTTTATCTAAAAGACATTTTATTTCTTCAAAAATAAAGGGGTTACCAAGTGCGCCTCTGCCTATCATAACAGAGTCAACGCCTGTTTCCTCGTACATTCTTAATGCATCCTCGGCGGAAAAAATATCGCCGTTACCGATAACGGGAATAGTGACGGCGTTCTTTACCTTCTTTATTATTCCCCAATCTGCATAAGGCTCATACATTTGCGCTCTTGTTCGTCCGTGAATAGCAATTGCGCTTGCACCGTTAGCCTCGCAAATTTTAGCCACCTCTGTGGCGTTAATAGAGTCATTATCCCACCCTGCGCGAATTTTTACAGTTATGGGGATTTTAGTGGCTTCAACGCATTTTTTTACGATTTGTCCACACAGGTGGGGACTTTTTAATAGAGCACTGCCCTCACCGTTCGATACAATTTTCTTAACGGGACAGCCCATATTAATGTCAATGTAGTCAGGTATAATATTGCTTTTTGCGTGCGCGTATGTGCCTGTTGAAATGAGATAAGCGCACTCCGCCATAATTTCCGGCTCACTGCCAAAAATTTGGATACCTATTGGGGTATCCGTCTCTCTTATGTGTGCAAGAGTGGCTGTTTTTTCGTCCTTGTAGTGAACAGCCTTTGCGCTGATCATCTCGCTTACGCAAATGTCAGCGCCGTATTCCCTTGCAATATATCTGAATGCATAGTCTGTTATTCCCGCCATTGGGGCAAGGATTGCTTTGCACTTGAACATTTTTAAGCTTCTCCTTTATTTAATAGGTGCAAAGCAACTCTATTTGCTTCGCAAGTTATATTGAGCGTTGCTCAGTGATATTGCTACGCAGTGATATTTGACCTCGCCAAGCTAAAATTTGCTTGAAGAAAATAGAATATCACTGTGAGCTTGCTCATAATATCACTTTTGCACGCAAAAATATCACGCTTGAATTTAGCATATCACTGTTTGCTTTGATATTAAATGCAGTCTCGTGCGATGTTGACGACCAAGGTTGCGTCTCGGTTTTTGACTAATAAAATATTATCTCAGCATTACACAAATTGTTCCAACGGTTTCCCAAGACGCACTCTTTTGGTAGCTTTATTGTTTTTAAACCAGTGCAGCCTTGAAATGCGCCGAAGCCGATTTCCTTAACGCTGCTTGGAATTTCGATATGTGTTAAGCATGTGCTATCCTCAAATGCATAGCTATCAATTTTTGTAACACCGTTTGGTATTTCAATGGCTGCTAAATTTGTGCAATTACCAAATGCATATTCGCCAATGGAGTTTATACCGTTTGGAAGTATGACGCTTGTCAAGCCTTTACAGTGGTAAAATGCTTTGTCGTTAATGAATTTTAAGCCGCTTGAAAGTGTGGCAGATGTCAAATGCGAGCAATGAGCAAACGCGCCCTTATCAATGACCTTAACGCTATTTGGAATTTCAAGGGTTGATAAGCTTGTACAGCTATAAAACGCATCCTCGCCAATGTAGGTAAGGCTACTTGGAAGCTTGATGTCTGTCAAGCGAGAGCAATACCAAAAGGTTGAAGCTTCAATGGAAGTAACCCCGTGTGGAATTTCAATGGCTGTTAAGAATGCACAATCCCAAAATGCGCCCTTGCAAATAGAAGTAACGCTGCTTGGAATTTTAATGCTTGTTAAATTTGTGCAACCGCGAAATGCTTCAAGCCCGATTTCTATAACACCGTTGGGAATTTCAATAGCGGTTATCTCCTTGCAGTCCTTGAATGCATAAGCGCCGATGTAAGTAACGGTATTTGGAAGCTTGACAATTTGTTCATTGCCTGTGTATTCAACTAAAATGGACTCTTCAATAATAAAATCTGAATTTATGTTCACAGTGTGGCTCCTTTTCTCATTTGAAGCTGCTTGCAGCTCAGAGCGAATAAATCCGCAGAGAATTTATTTGAGCCTTGATGATGACAACTAAAAAACCTCAAGACAAATTCTCACGGAGCTATCATTCCAAGACAAATGTGTTCAATTCCCGTAAGGCTATCGCTTTAACAGAATTAATTCTGTCGCCTTACCGATTTATATTCATCGTAATACTTATAATAAGGACAATTTTTTGTGTTGTTAGTAATAAATTTTAAATATTCATCCTCGTCAAGGTCTAACTTGCATACATATGCTTCGTATTCCTCGTCGTAGTCGTAGTGTTCACAGGTTTCGCAGTTCATGGGGTTCGCTCCTTACATTTTCCTTTAGGAAAATAACTGTGTCGTATGCGACACAATTTACCTTTTGCTTATTTATAAGCAAAAATTTACCTACAAAACGGTAGTTTTGTAATTTACCTATGTAGCGAAGCGGAATAATTTACCTAAAACATAAAACATTGATAATCAACATTTTTATTAACCAAACTTTATCGCTTTCAGGTAAATTGCTTTGCTATGCAAAGCAGGTAAATTATTTTGCATCCGCAAAATAGGTAAATTTTTGTTCAAATGCTTTCACAAAAGGTAAATTATTGCTTCGCAATAGTTAGGAACATTTACACAATCGATTAATCGATTGTGTATGTTGTTCCTTCCCTCGTATCCTTAATAGTAACGCCCATATCGCTGAGCTGATTTCTGATTTCGTCGGCGCGGGCAAAGTTTTTGTCCTTCTTTGCTTGCTTTCTTTCCTCGATTAATGCTTCAATCTGAAGCTCAAATTCGGTTTTTTCAGACACTGGTTCGGCTGTTTTTTCTCTGACAAGGTTAATTGAGAGCACCTCATCAAAGCTCTTTAATGTAGCTAATTTTGATGCGTCGGTTGTATCAGCCTTTAATACATCATAAATACAGGTGATACCGAGGGCTGTGTTCAAATCGTTGCCCACTGTGTCGATAAATTTAGCTTTTGCGCTTGCTACAAAGTCATTATCAATAGGTGTATCGGGATTTAACGCGTCAATTCTCTTTAAGAGCTTATTGTATGTTAAGGTTGCCTGGTCTAATGCGTCATAAGAGAATGTAAGCGGCTTTCTGTAATGTGACTGTAAGCAGAAAAATCTGTATGCAAGCGGATTATAGCCCTTGCTTTCAAGCAGTGAAACAGTTAAAAATTCGCCCTTTGATTTTGACATTTTGCCTGTTTCGTCATTTAAGTGATGAACATGGAACCAATAATTGCACCACTTGTGGCCAAGATAAGATTCGCTTTGCGCGATTTCGTTTGTATGGTGTGGGAAAATGTTATCAACGCCGCCGCAGTGAATATCAAGATATTCGCCGCAATGCTTCATTGAGATAGCGGAGCATTCAATATGCCAGCCCGGATATCCAACTCCCCAAGGGCTATCCCATTTTAATTCCTGGTCATCAAACTTGGATTTTGTAAACCAAAGCACAAAGTCGCTCTTGTTTTTCTTGCTTAAATCCTCTGTAACATCATCACGAACACCAACCATTAATTCCTCGCTTGAGTGTCCTGTAAGCACATTGTAATCGTCTAATTTTGAGGTATCAAAATATACATTTCCGTCGGCAATGTATGCGTAATCCTTCTCAATCAGCACTTCAATTGTCTTAATAAATTCGGGAATACAGTTGGTTGCAGGCTCTACAATATCAGGCATTTTGATATTGAGCTTTTTGCAATCCTCAAAGAATGCATTTTTATAAAATTCCGCAATTTCAAGAACGGTTTTCTTTTCACGCTTTGCGCCCTTTAGCATTTTGTCCTCACCTGTGTCACCGTCGCTTGAAAGGTGACCTACATCTGTGATGTTCATAACTCTGAGCACATCAAGTCCCGAATAACGAAGGAACTTTTCAAGCACATCCTCCATCATATAGGTACGAAGGTTACCAATGTGGGCAAAATGGTAAACGGTAGGACCGCAGGTGTACATTTTAACCTTGCCGTTTTCGTTTTCCTTAAATTCCTCTACCTTTTTAGTTAATGTATTATAAATATTCATAGCTTACTCCTTATTGTTGCTGTTTTTGTTTTTGCCTTCAATTTCGTTTTCAAGATTTCTTACAACGCTTGCGTTATATTCAGGCGCGTTGTTGTATTGATACGGTATAAACGGTTGATTTACAGACACATCTATCGGTTTTTTCTTGAAGCTCTTTAAATTGACATATATAATTGCTAATGTAAAAATCGGAATCGATGCAAATGTTAATAAGCCGATAATTACAGATGCAATATCAGTCTGAGGTAAATATCCAAGCAATGTTGATGCTAAATTAAATGTAAGGTGGCAAAGAATCGGAACCCAGATGGAGTCGAATTTTGTGTAAAGCCAACCGAGAATAATACCCAGAGCTGTTGCGTAAATAAATTGGATTGGATTTCCGTGGATGATGCCAAAGATTGCAGACGAAAGCACGATTGCGCACCATTTTGGCATTGTTTTGCGTAGCGTGTTAAGAATTAAGCCGCGACAGAGAATTTCCTCAAATAGCGGAGCTAAAATTACAACCGCGAAAAATGACAGATACGGATTTGCGTTTGTAACAAGGTCGCTGTTTTCGTTTAATTGGTCAATCCATTTCTGCGGGAAAAGATTCATCATCATAAGCATACTTAAAGCCAAGCCCGTAACAAGCTGTCCTGTTGTACCTATAATCGCAGTCGGCGCGTATGAAAGCTTGTGGGGAAGATCTATATTAATCTTTTTAAGTAATGATTTTCTTGCAATAAAGAAAATCAAGAAATAAATCGCAAGCGCGATTATATTGCTTGCAACAGTAAGCTCGATTGAGTAGCCTAAAAGCTTGTCAGTAAGCTCTGTGGGGCTGAGATTTGGATTTGTAAGCGCAACCACAACGGAAAGCACTAACATTATAGCTGTTTGCACGCCTAACCAAACAAAAATGTAGCCCGCGCACTTTACCAAAGCCAAAAGAATTTCGGCAAATTTGTTTTTCTTTGGCGGTTGATATGCTCCCTGCGGAATTACAGGCTGATTATATATCGGCTGACTTGCTGTATTAGCATTTGGATTAACCTCTTGCATAGCGATATTTTGCATAGAGCTATCCACAGTCGCATTATTTATATCATTATTATTAAAATTATCCATAAAATGCTCCTTTATATTAATTTATTATATCATTGTATCATAAAAAAGTATTTTTGTAAATATGTAAAGAACATAATTTCCGCCAAATGCGGAAATTATGTTCGGTGGGCAGTAGTTAGTGGTTAGTGGTTAGTGGTCAGTTCTTATTTTGCGAAGCAAAATATATCGAAATTCGCTTGCGAATTATATCGAAACTGCGAAGTAGGTATATCGAATTTGCGGAGCAAATATATCGACTTGCAAAGCAAGCAAGGGAATATGCTATAATTGTAATATAGTCACGGAGGAAAGATGCTTGCTTCATATACATATGAATAATTTATTAAATATAATAAAAGAGTTACCAAATAACCTTAAGGAATATTTCG
>JAFQAM010000321.1 GCA_017416885.1 Clostridia bacterium
ATCCTTTGGATCTCTCTTTGAGTGTGTTGAATATGTCGGAACACATTCAATGCCCCATTTGTGAAGCTTTGTATAGTAATCGTCAAAGTCCCAAGGGCCTGCAAATGATGGGCTCATTGCAAGCTTTGTGTTTTCTCTGTCGGGAACACAGGACCAAGTCCAAGGATGGTACTCACGAATATAGTTTACTGCTCTTAATACATCGTTACCGTCATTGATGAACGCATTCATACCAACGAAATGCTCAAGAGATTTCTTTTTATGCTCTGTTCTTTCGGGAATCTCATCTATAACATCCTTTACCTTGTAGCCGTAAATAATAATTTCGCTTGGTGCTTGGTTATTATTAAATGAGATATTAATATATCTTGTTTCGTACTTTGTTTCAAAGCCGGTCCATTTTCTAACCTCGGGAGCAAGCTCCTCATTATATTCCCAGCTAAATGGAGTTCCCATTTTTACGCGAACCTTACGCACACCGTAGTCTGCCTTGTCCTTTTCGGGCTTATGCTCATCGTAGTTATTGAAAATGTACATATTTGTGATTTTATAAATACCGTCAAGCTCAATAGTAAATGACATATCTGTCTGACCGATCCACCAGTGGTCGTGTCTGTGATGTATTTGTGGGATTTGACCTTCGATACCGTATAACGGATCTCCGTCGTTGTCAAATTCACAGAAGAGGTTTTCAACTCTCTCAATCCCCATATCATTGATAATCATATCGGGAGTAACTCTAATCTTTTGTGGTTTCATTTTATTTTCTCCTTGGGTTAGCGCCACACCTGTGGCTTATTTAAATTATTCAGAAAAGATTAAAATAGGTTTTTCGCTTACATTAACTGTAACCGTATTATTTTCTACTGTAAGGTCAGATCTTACGCCATCCTTTTTAAAGTTGGCAAACTTAACCATTTCGGCTGTACTTCCGTCAATTGTCAGCTTGTAATCGTTTACCTCTACGCTATCCATTGTAGGACACCATACCGCATAGCAGGATTTTCCCTTACCGTTTTCAAAGCGATAAATCCAAACATTTTCGTTGCCTGAATCTAAAATTTCTGCGAAATACATATCGCCCATAGTATTTCTTAATGTGTAAATATAGTAGTAGGATTGCTTAAATTCACCGTTAGAAGCAATAACTCCGCTTGTGCCGTACTTACCCACTGAGGTTTCCTCGTCTCCAAGATCGGAGCACATATACATAGCGCATCTGTCAACGCCTATTGATGCAAGCATAAAGTATGCGCGAACAAGCCACATTGCCTGAATATCTCTTGCGGTGAAATCACCGTACGGATGGCAGGCGTTTTCTGTTGCGTAGCTTGTGTTGGTATCCCAACCGAACTCTGTTAACCAAATCTCTATATCGGGATAGTATTTATCGCGGAATTCTACTAAATTCTTTAATTCGCCTGTAAAGTTGCCTATTTCAGGCGCCACGCCGTAGCTGAAGGTATAACCGTTATAGGTTACTGTTTTACGGCAATATGTATGCACATTGAATGCGTCCATAGCGATAGTTCCGTCAGGACGGTTGTATTTCATCCAGTGAACCATAGCCTTTACATACCGTGTGCCAACGCCTGCAAGACCTGCCATTGCCATTTTTAAGTTAGGATCGGCATTCTTTACACCTGTTAAGTGACCTGACGGTGAAAGCACTGTTCCGCAGTGTCCGTCATATGAGGTTGATGTAAGAGCTGCCATTTCATACGGATTAAAGCCGTCATTTCCCTCGCCGTTAGGCTCGTTGCCCGCCTCAATCCACTTAATAAGGTCAAGGTTGGTTTTCTTTGGCGCGCGGCTATTTGATAAGCGAACCATATCCGCGGTATTCATTGCGTTATTACCGTATCTTACGCCTATCTGATATAAAAGCTCGCCGTACATTGCGTAAGCCTCGGGTAAGCGAGAGTCTATACCCTCAATTGCAACCTCACCGCCGAACATAAAGCAAGGAACGGGCTCAACCTGGAATTGCTTCAGGTTAGCATATGCGCCGTCGTATGCGTTAGCAAAGAATGTTGCAAACTGTGTGCCCGGCTGTGGATATCTTGAGCTATCATAGAACCACGCCCAGTTGATATAATCTCTGAAATACGGTGTACAGGTTACACGGGACACCTTTGTCTTGTAGTCCTCTGTGTTGCCGTTCATACCAAGTAAATACTCAAAGGTTTTATGATTGTGCTTTTCTGTATTTACAGGCTCTGCCTCCCCTGTCTGGTAGCCGTAAATCAAAATTTCGCTTGGAGCTTTTCCGTTTTGGAATATAATATCAAGGTATCTTGTTTCTTGGTTTACCTCAATTTTATTCCATTTTGATACGCCGTTTTCAAGCTTAACGGAATTTTCGTAAGCAAACGGTGTACCTGTTTCGATTTTAAGATTTGAGCCATCATCCTCAAAATATGCATATATGTATTGAACCATATGGTCAGCAAAAAGGTCAACGGTAAAATCGAAATATCCGTTTCTGTCCACCTCGTCAATTGAGCCGTTGGCATCAAAATCAAGAATAGATTGTGATGTTTTAGCATCCCCGCCCACATTACAAAGCGGATCAAGAGTGTCCTGCTCATCAAACATTTTGCTGAAATCCTTCAAGGATGAGCCTACGATTGTCATATTTGCGTAATCAACCTTCAGTAATCGGGTGCTTTTATCTACACCGCAGGATATGAAAAGTGTTGACAATATAACTAAAGCTAATGCAATTATTGCAAATTTTATTGTTGTATTTATTTTTGACTTTCTTAAAGATTTCAAACTAATTAATACCTCCTTTTCAGTACGCACGCGTACTTATTTATAATATACTACACTTTAACATAAAAGTCAATAAATTAATGAGGTTATTTGTGAAAAATGTATAAATTTTAGCCGTTAGCCGTCAGCCGTCGGCAGCCAGCGAGATGCGCTCCCTTCAGTCGCAAGCGGTTGGCGATCAGCCATTTAGTTTACCGCCTGTTATTTTTTCAAAAAAGTAATAAAAACAATGTTTTTGCCTTGTTTTTTGTTGACAAATAAACAATTTCATAGTAAAATTGTATTATAAGCAGAATGAGTTAAATAATCATCAATCTAACTCGCTGACACCTAACAGCTTTCCGCTGACGGCTGTGAGCGACCGAAGGGAGCGAACTTAATGAAACTATCAGTAATCATTTGTGTTTACAACACAGAAAAGCAGTATTTCGAGGAGTGCTTGAAGTCCATAAGACAATCAACTCTTAAGGATTACGAAATACTTGTAATTGACGATGGCTCTACTATTGACTATACGGATGTTATTAAAAAATATGAGCCAAGATATGTAAAAACCGATAACAGAGGTCTTTTTGCATCAAGGCTTTTTGCTATTTCAATTGCAAAGGGCGACTATGTTGCATTTGTTGACAGTGACGACACTGTGACCTTTAACTATCATCAGCCAATGGTGAATAAGGCAATTGCGCTAAATTGCGATGTGGTGATTAACGATTGGGCATTCCACACAGAAAGAACAAGATATTACTGTGTAAACGATCCCCTTATCCGTGACGATATTACAGTAAACGGCGACGAATGTCTTAAGGAATTTGCTGCGCAGGAGGGACGCGCTCACTCATATTTTGTGCATTGGAACAAGGTTACAAAAAGAAGCGTGCTTCTTAAAGCTAAGGAAGAGCTTGAAAGCACAGATATAATTATGCTCCGTCACACATATTCCGAGGATGCCATAATTAACTTTTTCGTGTTCAGAAATGCTAAAAAGGTGTCAAATATCCACACAGGTTACTACTTTTACAGAATTCACGAGGACCAAAGCGTTAACGCGTCAAGCAAGGACAAGCTAATCTCACAAATTGACGATATGTCAAGAAGCTTCGATATTATGCTTGTGAATATCGGCAAGAATATGTATGCAAAGGAAATAAAATACAGCATTCTCAAATGGCGCGAGCTGATGTCAAGAACTCATTATTCATACGCTAAGGCGGGCAAGCATAAGGATTTATACGGATATATCAAGGATAGATATGAGGTTGAGGAGCTTAAGGTATCAACTAAAAAAGACGGCGAGCTTTACGCAAAAAATCAGCTTTTAGGCGACAATTTCCTTGAAATTGATAAATGCTTACGCAAAATCTACTTTACAAAAGCAAATGTTACCGTAATGTACGATAAGAGCGATTTATATGTCAGCCGTACAATGAAATATATCGAAAGAATGAAGCATAATGTAACAGAAACAGAAAGAAAAACACTTTTTGTTCCTAAAAAGATAATCAGCGCAAAAAATCGCTTCTTGCATAACGCTTTCGTTTACAATATCGGACTTCGCCTCTTTAAAAAAGGCTCAAAAATCCGCGCGTTTTTAAAAGCTAAATTCTAATAAAACCGACACATCCCCGTGGATGTGTCGGTTTTTTTAGGATATAGGATGTAGGATGTAGGGGTTCGCTTCGCTCATAGGGGCGACCTTGTCGCAGGGGGGATTTCTCATTTTGCGAAGCAAAATATATCGAATTTCGCTTGCGAATTATATCGAAGCCGTAGGCTATATCGAATTTGCGTAGCAAATATATCGAGTGCGTAGCACATATTAGTGGTCAGTGGTCAGTGGCCGGTGGTCAGTGATTTGCTTGTAGGGGATGGCGTCACGACATCCCGTATAATCCTTCGCGATGAAGTCCGATAAATCGGATTAGGTCCTACTTCGTAGGATTAAGTCAAATCTCGCTGACCGCTATCTTCTGACGACTATCAGCTAAAAAAATCCACACCGATTGGTGTGGATTTTGTTTTATAGCTTTGAAAAGCCGTGGCAATTTACGAGGCCGTCGTTTTTGTTGCCACCTTGGCAAAGTGGGCACGC